>NZ_JBFBBD010000010.1:0-135312 GCF_040689515.1 Streptomyces sp. NPDC051173 | reverse complement strand
CCGTCCGGCGTTTGAGGACACGCGGCGCAGCCGCGTTGGGGTCCGGGGTCTCCCCGGTTTCGGGAAGGGGCGGGGCTGGGGAACAAAGCGCCGCAGGCGTCGAGCGACTACTCCGCCCGAGGCCGCACCAGCCCCGACTCGTAGGCGATGACCACCAGTTGGGCCCGGTCACGAGCCCCCAGCTTGGCCATCGCTCGGTTCACGTGCGTCTTCACCGTCAGCGGGCTGACGGCGAGCCGCTCGCCGATCTCGTCGTTCGACAGACCGCCGGCCACCTGCACCAGAACCTCCCGCTCGCGGCCGGTCAGGGCTTCGAGGCGGGTCGCCGCCGGGGCCGTGCCGTCGTGCCACGGCTCGGGGTCGCCCTGGGCCAGGAACTTCGCGATGAGGCCCTTCGTCGCGGCCGGTGACAGCAGCGACTCCCCCGCCCTGGTGATCCGGATCGCCGACAGCAGCTCCTCCGGCTCCGCGCCCTTGCCGAGAAAGCCGGAGGCGCCCGCGCGCAGCGACTGCACCACGTACTCGTCGACCTCGAAGGTCGTCAGCATCACCACCCGCACCTCCGAGAGCGCGGGGTCCGAGCAGATCGCGCGGGTGGCCGCGAGGCCGTCCGTACCGGGCATGCGGATGTCCATCAGGACGACGTCCGGGAGGTGGCGGCGGGCCAGCTCGACGGCCTCCGCGCCGTCCGCGGCCTCTCCCACCACGGTCATGTCGGGCTCGGAGTTCACCAGCACCCGGAAGGCGCTGCGCAGCAGCGCTTGGTCGTCGGCGAGGAGGACTCGTATGGGTTCTGCGGACGGCTCGTCAGGCATGGCCTCAGCCTAGCTAGGCCGTGCCCGGCCGCCGACGGGCCCGCCCGCTCAGCCGCTCGGGGGCGTGCCCGTCGGCAGCCGGACGCGGACCCGGAAGCCGGGGGCGCCGTCCCGGGGGCCCGCCTCGCAGGTGCCGCCCAGGGCGCAGGCGCGCTCCTTCATGCCGACCAGACCGTGGCCGCCGGGGGCCCGGTCGGTGCCGCCCGGTCGCGGGGGCGGGTCGCCGCCGTCGTCCTGGACGACGACGAGGAGGGAGTCCGGGTCGCGTACGAGGCCGACCTCGGCGCGGGCGCCCGGCCCCGCGTGCTTGTGGACGTTGGTCAGGGCCTCCTGGAGCACGCGGTAGGCGGTCAGGTCGACGGCGGCGGGCAGCTTGCCGATGACGGCGGCCGCCTCCGCCGCGTCCGTGCCGGTGCCGGGGCCGCCGGGGAGCCCCGAGGCCGCCCTGACGTCGACGCACAGCCCCGCGCGGGCGAAGCCGTCGACGAGGGGGCCGAGGACGGCGAGGCCGGGGGCCGGTTCCGTGGGCGCCTCGGGGTCGCCGTACTGCCGCAGCAGGCCGACCGTGGCGCGCAGCTCCGCGAGGGCCGAGCGGCTGGCCTCGCGGACGTGCGCGAGGGCCTCCTTGGCCTGGTCGGGGCGGCTTTCCATGATGTGCGAGGCCACTCCCGCCTGGACGTTGACGAGGGCGATGTGGTGGGCGACGACGTCATGGAGCTCGCGGGCGATCCGCAGCCGTTCCTCGGCGACGCGGCGGCGGGCCTCCTCCTCGCGGGTGCGCTCCGCCCGTACGGCCCGCTCCTCGATCGCCGCGATGTAGGCGCGGCGGCTGCGGACGGCGTCGCCCGCGGCGGCGGCCAGGCCGGTCCAGGCGAGCAGGCCGAGGTTCTCCTGCGAGTACCAGGGCGGCACCCCGGAGAGCATCACGATGACCCCGAGCAGGGCGACGGTGAGGGCGGCGATGCGCCAGGCGGCGGGCCGCTCGGTGCGGGAGGCGACGGTGTAGAGGGCGACGACGACGGCCATCGCGATCTGGGTGCGCGGCAGGTCGTCGCTGCCGGTGACGACCTCGACGAGGGTCAGCGCGGAGGTGGCGCAGAGCACCGTCCTGGGGGCCCTGCGGCGGGCCACGAGGCAGGCGCAGGCCAGGGCGCTCAGCAGCATGAAGCCGAGGCCCGGCGGGGGCTGGGAGCGGCGGTTGACGACCGAGCCGATGAGGACGGTCGCGAAGGTGGCGGCGGCCAGCAGCGAGTCGGCGGCGAGCGGGTGGGCGCGCAGCCAGCCGCGGGGGCGGGCCAGACCGGTGACGGCGAGAGAGGTCATCGGGTCCCATCAGGAGGGTCTCGCGGCGCCCTCGCGCGCGCGGGGGCGCACCGCCGGAACCGGCCGCGCCCCCTCCCCTGCGGGGCGGGGGCGCGGCGGGTGCTGGAGTATGCGGGGCCGGCCGGGGCGCGGCCGGCGGCCGGTCCGGCGGGGTCAGCCGGGGATGAGACCTTCGTCGCTCAGTATGTCCCTGACCTCGTCCAGCGAGGCGTCGGGCGAGGGGAGGATGAGCTCGGAGGGCTCCAGGGCGTCGTCGGGCAGGGGCGTGCCGAGGCGGCGCACGGCGTCGAGCAGGGCGCCGAGGGTGCGGCGGAAGCCGTCCTCGTCACCGCTCTCCATCTCGGCGAGCAGCTCGTCGTCCAGCCTGTTCAGCTCGGTGAAGTGGCTGTCGGCCAGCCTCACCTGCCCCTCCCCCATGATCCGCACGATCATGACGGTCTCCCTCGGTCCGGTGCCTGCTGACTCACTGCCGAATCATTACCCGGTCACTGCTTGTCGAAGCGCGGGCGCTCCTGCGGCTGCGCCTGGTGCGCCTGGCCGCCGGTGCCGCCCTCGATGGCCTGCTGCTGGCCGCTGGTGCCGCCCGCGAGCTCGGCCTTCATCCGCTGGAGCTCCAGCTCCACGTCAGAGCCGCCGGAGAGGCGGTCCAGCTCGGCGGTGATGTCGTCCTTGGCGGTGCCGGTGGGGTCGTCGAGGGCGCCCGAGGCGAGCAGCTCGTCGATGGCGCCGGCGCGGGCCTGCATCTGCTGCGTCTTGTCCTCGGCCCGCTGGATGGCCATGCCGACGTCGCCCATCTCCTCGGAGATGCCGGAGAACGCCTCGCCGATGCGGGTCTGGGCCTGCGCGGCGGTGTAGGTGGCCTTGATGGTCTCCTTCTTGGTGCGGAAGGCGTCGACCTTGGCCTGGAGGCGCTGCGCGGCGAGCGTCAGCTTCTCCTCCTCGCCCTGGAGCGTGGAGTGCTGCGTCTCCAGGTCGCTGACCTGCTGCTGGAGCGCGGCCCGCCGGGAGAGGGCCTCACGCGCCAGGTCCTCGCGGCCGAGCGCGAGCGCCTTGCGGCCCTGGTCCTCCAGCTTGGTGGACTGGCCCTGGAGCTGGTTGAGCTGGAGCTCCAGGCGCTTGCGGGAGGTGGCGACGTCCGCCACCCCGCGGCGCACCTTCTGCAGCAGCTCGAGCTGCTTCTGGTACGAGTAGTCGAGGGTCTCGCGCGGATCCTCGGCCCGGTCCAGGGCCTTGTTGGCCTTCGCGCGGAAAATCATTCCCATACGCTTCATGACACCGCTCATGGGCCTCGGGCGCCCCCTTCTGACGGACTACGAACTCCAGCACATCTTGCAGAACCCACAGTACGGGGCCTGCTTCCATTACCGCACTGTTCGGGCGCCGATGCGCTCCTCCTACAGGACGATCAGAAGGCGGCCGCTCTCCGGCGCAGGGAGTACGTGGACGTCGGGGTGCCGGGGGTGCGCCTCGCCCCCGCTCCCGTACGGTGAACGCGCCGCCGTTGCCGGATCGTTCCCCGTGCGGCCGGTGACCCGCCGACCGCACCCCGTACCCTTGGGTTTCGTGTTCCGAAGCCGTTCCACTTCCAAGGATGAGCAGGCCGCAGCCGCCAAGGCGACCGCGGACCGGTCTCAGCAGCCCCGTGACCCGCAGGCCCCGAAGGGCCGCCCGACCCCCAAGCGCAGCGAGGCCGCGTCGCAGCGCCGCAGCCTGGCCAGCACGCCCACCAACCGCAAGGACGCCACCAAGCGCGCCCGCGAGGCCCGCCGCGTGGACCTGGCCAAGCAGCGCGAGGCCCTCGCCAACGGCGACGAGCGGTTCCTGCCGGCCCGCGACAAGGGCCCGATCCGCCGCTTCGCGCGCGACTTCGTGGACGCGCGCTATTCGGTGGCGGAGTTCTTCCTCCCCCTCGCCGTGATCATCCTCGTGATGAGCATGGTCAACCGCGGCTCCTTCCAGGCGTACGTGCTGCTCGCCTGGATGGTCGTCATCGTCCTGATCGTCATCAACTCCGTGATCACGGGCATCACCCTCCGGCGCGCGCTCAAGCAGCGCTTCCCGGGTGAGAACCTGCGCGGCGCCGTGCCCTACGGCCTGATGCGCACGCTCCAGATCCGCCGGCTCCGCCTGCCCAAGCCCATGGTCAAGCGCGGGGCGAAGCCCTGACCGGCGCCGCCCCCGCGGCCGGCTTCGGCGGTGGCGCCGACGCCTGGCTACGAGGGCTGGGTGGAGTGCGGAACACCGTCCGCCAGGAGCTGGTGGCCCGCCAGCTCGACGAACAGATAGCGGCCCGCTTCCCGGTGGGCCGCCGGCTGCGCGTCCTGGACGTCGGCCTCGGCCAGGGCACCCAGGCGCTGCGGCTGGCCCGCGCCGGCCACGAGGTGACCGGCCTGGAGTCCGACCCGCGGATGGTGGCCGCGGTCCGGCAGGCGCTGACCGCCGAGCCGGAGGGCATCCAGGAGCGGGTGCGGGTCATCGAGGGCGACGGCCGGGACACCGGCGCGCACTTCCTGCCCGGCGCGTTCGACGTCGTCCTGTGCCACGGCGTGCTGATGTACGTGCCGGAGCCCGACCCGATGCTCGCCGGGCTGGCCCGGGTGCTCGCGCCCGGCGGCCTGCTGTCCCTGGTCGTGCGGAACGCCGACGCGCTGGCGATGCGCCCCGGGCTGGCAGGTGACTGGGAGACCGCGCTGGCGGCCTTCGACTCGCCCGCCTACACCAACCGTCTCGGCCTGGCCGTGCGCGCGGACCGGCTGGAGACCCTGACCGCGACCCTCGCGGGCATCGGGGCGCCGCTGCACGCGTGGTACGGCGTGCGGGTCCTCACCGACCAGGCCCCGGACGCGGCCGAGCCGCCGTACGGCGCGGAGCTGCACCGGCTGCTGGCCGCGGAGGACCGGGCGGGGCGCACGGATCCCTACCGCGCGGTGGCGGCGCTGCTGCACCTGTGCGGCGTACGGGGCTGAGGCTTCGCTCCGGGCCGGGCCCGGTTCCGGGCGGCCGGCGCCCGGGACGGGCCCCCGCGCCCCTCTTGTCGCCCCTTGTCGCCGTTCGCCCCCGATGCCTCACCGGCCGGGACACCGGCGGCCCCGGCCGTGATACTTCCGGGTATGGACGGTTCACGCGCACCTGCCCTCCCCCGCCGGATCCTCCTCCCCCTGACCGCCGCGGCCTGTGCCGCCGCCCTCCTCGCCGGGTGCTCCGCCTCACGCACACCGGCCTCCCCGGCCCCCTCGACGTCCTCGTCCGCCGCCGCCCCCGCGGCCGCCGGAGCCGCCGGGGACCTCCAGGCCGCGTACGAGAAGGTCGTCAAGGACGTCCTGCCGTCCGTCGTGCAGATCACCACCGGCGAGGGCCTCGGCTCCGGGGTCGTCTACGACGACAAGGGGCACGTCGTCACCAACGCGCACGTCGTCGGCGACGCCACGGCCTTCAAGGTCACCCTGGCCACCGGCGGTGACGCCGTCGGCGCCCGGCTCGTGTCCAGCTACCCCGAGCAGGACCTCGCCGTCGTCCAGCTCGACAGCGTGCCGAAGAACATCAAACCCGCCACGCTCGGCGACTCCGCCAAGGTCGAGGTCGGCCAGATCGTGCTGGCCATGGGCAACCCCCTCGGGCTGTCCAGCAGCGTCACCCAGGGCATCGTCTCGGCCGTGGGCCGCACGGTCAGCGAGGGCCGCAGCGGGGGCGGCACCGGCGCGACGATCTCCAACATGGTGCAGACGTCCGCGGCCATCAACCCCGGCAACAGCGGCGGCGCCCTCGTGAACCTCGCCGGTCAGGTCATCGGCATCCCGACGCTGGCCGCCACCGACCCGGAGCTGGGGCAGAGCGCCGCGCCCGGCATCGGCTTCGCGATCCCCGCCGCGACGGTGCGCACCATCGCCGGCCAAATCGTCAAGAGCGGCAAGGTCACCGACTCCGGCCGGGCCGCGCTGGGCATCACCGCACGGACCATCGTCGGCCAGGACTTCGCGCCGGCCGGCGTCGCGGTCGTCTCCGTCACCCGGGGCGGCGCCGCCGACAAGGCGGGCCTCAAGGCGGGCGACATCATCACCCGGGTGGACAAGAGCCCGATCACGACCATGCAGTCGCTGACCGAGGCGCTCGCGGCCCGCAAGCCGGGCGACCGGGCGGAGGTGACGTACGACCGGGACGGCTCGGAGCACACGGCGAGCGTGACCCTGGGCGAGATGTAGCCCGCGGCCCGGCACCCCGCGGGGTGCCGGGCCGGGGTGTCAGCCGTCGACAGCCGCCCGCAGGCTCATCCGGTAGATCTCCGTGCCGTCCTCGAACAGCGTGACCTGCTCGGCCCCGCCCTCCAGGAGCTCCTTCCAGACCTCACCGATCCAGGACTCCGCGTCCCCTTGCGTCGTGAAGTCCTCCGGCTCCACCGCGGGCGACGTCTCCGTCCCGTCGGCCTTCTCGAACCGCCACACCCACGCCATGTCCGCCTCCTGGGCCATCGATAGCCGAACCGCAAGTCCTTGTGCTGTGCAGCGCAGCCTAGGCCTGTCCGGCGGATCTTGCGCTCGGTTCCGCGGGTGATCGTCGTCCGCATCACCGCCGCGCGGCGGTGTCCGCAAACTCCCCCAGCTAACGCTGGGAGGTGCCCCCAGCGGGCTGGATGCGGCTGATGTGCGCCGTTTCAGCCCGCGACGACACCCCCAGCGAGGAGCCTCCGCCCCAGTCGGCGGACGGCGGACGCCGTTCCGCGGGCCGTGTCTTCCGCGCCGCCGTGACGAAGGGGCGAGCCCGGCGCGCCCCCGGCGCGCGGACGCGAGACGATCAGTGCGTGGAACTGACTCTGCTCGGCACCGGAGCCCCCGACGGGCTGCCGCGCCCCGCCTGCCCCTGCGCGTCGTGCGCCACCGCCGTCGGTGACGACGCGCGGGCCGCGACCGCGCTGCTCGTCGACGGGGCGCTGCTCCTGGACCTCACCCCGGGCCCGGCCTTCGCGGCCGCGCGGGCGGGGCGGTCGATCGCGGGGGTGCGGCAGGTGCTGCTCTCGCACCCGCACGACGGGCCCTCGGTCGAGTTCCCCGCGGGGCTGCCCGCGCCGGTGCGGGTCCCGGACGGGCGCGAGCTGTCGCTGATCAGCGGGCACAAGGTGCGGGCGGTGGCCCTGGACTCCCCGGGCACCGGCTACGAGGTGACGTCCCCCGAGGGCGAGCGCCTGCTCTACCTCCCGCCGGGCGGCTCCCCGGCCGGGCCGGTGGGGGCGAAGCCGTACGACATGGTGCTGCTCGACGTCGCCGGGCGGCCCGACGCGCTCGCCCGGCTGCGCGGCGCGGGCGCGGTCGCCGCGACGACCGACGTGCTCGCCGTCCACCTCGACCACGACGTGCCGCCGGGCCGCGAGCTGCACCGGCGGCTGGCCGCCGCGGGCGCGCGGGCCGTGCCCGACGGCACGACGCTGGTCGTCGGCGACTACCACGCGGTGCCGGACCTGCCGCGCCGGACGCTCGTCCTGGGCGGTGCCCGGTCGGGCAAGTCGGTGGAGGCGGAGCGGCGGCTGGAGTCGTTCCCCGACGTGCTGTACGTGGCCACCGGCGGCACGCGGGAGGGCGACGCCGACTGGGCGGCCCGGGTGGCCCTCCACCGCGAGCGCCGCCCGGGTTCCTGGCGTACGGCGGAGACCTGCGACCTCGTCCCCCTGCTGGCCGCCGACGGCCCCCCGCTGCTGATCGACTGCCTGTCGCTGTGGCTGACCGACGCGATGGACTCCGTCGGCGCCTGGGACGACGCGACGTGGTCGAACGGCGGCTCCGCCGCGCTCGCCGCCCGGGTGGACGCCCTGGTGGCGGCCCTGCGCGCGACGTCCCGCACGGTGGTGGCCGTCAGCAACGAGGTCGGCTCGGGCGTGGTCCCCGCGACGTCCTCGGGCCGCCGCTTCCGCGACGCGCTGGGCCGGCTCAACGCGGCGGCCGCGAGCGAGTGCGAGCAGGTGGTGCTGGTGGTGGCGGGACAGCCGTTGCCCCTGCGCTGACCTGTGCCGGGAGCCCTCCCGCCGGCCTCCGCGGCGCCGGGCGCGGGGCGAACTCCGGCACGGCGGCGGGAAAGCACGGCGCACCCGCAGGGATACCCCCCGCCCCCACGGGTAGTGTTGCGCGGATGAGCGGTCTGAATCTTGATGACTTCGCCACCCTGATCGAGCGCCCCGACCCCGGCGTCCGCAGGGATGCCGAAGCGCGGCGGGAGCGCCTCGCGCCCCGCCCGGGCGCCCTGGGCCGGCTGGACGAGCTGGGCGAGTGGCTCGCCGCGGCGCAGGGCTCCGTACCGGTCAAGCCGGTCGAGCGGGTCACGGCGCTGCTGTTCGCGGGCGACCACGGCGTCGCGGAGCTGGGTGTCTCGGCGGGCCCGAAGGGGGGCGCCCACGAGCTCGTACGGGCGGCCCTGGACGGGCGGAGCACCGGGGCGGTCCTGGCGCGGCGGGCCGGCGCGCGGCTGCGCGTCGTCGACATGTCGGTGGACTGCGACCCGGCCGGACTGCCCGAGGAGGTCACGCGGCACCGCGTGCGCCGCGGCTCGGGCCGGATCGACGTCGAGGACGCGCTGACCGCCGAGGAGGCCGAGGCGGCGTTCCGCGCGGGCATGGCGATCGCCGACGAGGAGGCGGACTCGGGCACCGACCTGGTGGTCCTGGGCGACCTCAGCGTGGGCGGCACCACCGCGGCGGGCACCCTGATCGGCGCGCTGTGCGGCACGGACGCCTCCGTGGTCACCGGCCGGGGCGGCGCGGGCATCGACGACCTGGCGTGGATGCGCAAGTGCGCCGCGATCCGGGACGCGCTGCGCCGGGCCCGTCCGGTGCTGGGCGACCAGCTCCAGCTGCTGGCGGCGACCGGCGGCGCGGACCTCACCGCGGCCACGGGTTTCCTGCTGCAGAGCGCGGTGCGCCGGACGCCGGTCATCCTCGACGGGGTGGTCTCGGCGGCGTGCGCGCTCGTGGCACAGCGGGTGGCGTTCCGGGCGCCGGACTGGTGGCTCGCCGGGCAGTCGAGCGGCGATCCGGCCCAGGCGAAGGCGCTCGACAGGATGGCTCTCAACCCTTTGCTCGATCATGGCGTCACAGTGGGCGAGGGGACAGGGGCGCTGCTCGCACTGCCATTGGTGCAGGCGGCCGCGGCCCTGGCGGCGGAACTCCCGGAGCGTGACTGACGGGCCTCTGTGACCAGGGGTCCGTCCGACGCCGGAATTCCACCGTAGAAGGTGCCCCATATGCTCACTTTTCATGGGAGAAGCTCGCTTGACTCCGGATGAGGGAACGCCGACCGGCAGCGTCTGGCCGCGGCGTTCCGCCACGTTCGCCGTGTGGTATCTGCGCGTGGTCACGTTCGTCAATCTGCTCAGCGCGGTATGGGTGTCGTTCGGGGCGGACATCCGACGGCACAACGTCGACGAGTTCTTCACCCCCTATCTGCTGACGGCGGGCTTCGCGTCGGCGCTGTGGTCGTTCGTCATGGCGGTCACCCTGCGCCGGCGCAAGCGCGCCTCGTGGATCCTCAACCTGGTGCTGTCCGGGCTGTTCCTGGTCTTCATGGCGCTGCTCATGACCGACCGGCAGTTCAGCAGGCACGGCCTGAACTGGTTCTCCCTGGTGATGACCGGCCTCTTCGTGGCCGCGCTGATCACGGGCCGCCGCGAGTTCTACGCCAAGGGCGACCGCGCCAACCCCAGGCTCGCCTCGCTCGTCGCGGCGGGCGGCCTGCTGGTCACCTCGCTGATCGCCGGGCTGCTGGTGACGGCCACCAACGAGGCCGCCGACGCCTACCGCTCCACCTTCTGGGACCGCTGGCTCTACGGCTTCATGCGGCTGATCTCGATCTCCGTGGACGAGGACCGCTACCCGGGCGTCTCCACGCCCTCCTGGGTGAACGTCTTCATCAACGTCATGAGCACGGTCCTGCTGCTGCTCGTGGTGTACGCGGCCTTCCGCGCCCGGCGCGCCACCGACCCGCTCACCGGGGAGGACGAGGAGCGGCTGCGCGCCCTGCTCGCCAAGCACGGCGACCGGGACTCGCTCGGCTATTTCGCGCTGCGCCGCGAGAAGAGCGTCATCTGGTCGCCCAGCGGCAAGGCGGCGGTCACCTACCGGGTGGTGGGCGGGGTCTCCCTGGCCTCCGGCGACCCGATCGGCGACCCCGAGGCGTGGCCCGGTGCCATCGAGCCCTGGCTGACCGAGGCCCGCGAGCACGGCTGGAGCCCGGCGGTGATGGGCGCGAGCGAGGAGGGCGGCACCATCTACGCCCGGCACGGCCTGAACGCCCTGGAGATCGGTGACGAGGCCATCGTGGACACCGGCGAGTTCACGCTCGACGGGCGCGCGATGCGGACCGTGCGCCAGGCGTACAACCGGGTCAAGCGCGCCGGCTACGGCGTCACCGTCAGGCGCCACGAGGACATCCCCGAGGCGGAGATGGCCGAGCTGCTGCGGCGCGCCGACGACTGGCGCGACGGGGCCACCGAGCGCGGCTTCTCCATGGCGCTGGGCCGGCTGGGCGACCCCGGTGACGGCCGCTGCGTGATGCTGGAGTGCCACGACGGGAACGGCGAGCTGCGGGCGCTGCTGAGCTTCGTGCCGTGGGGCCCCAAGGGCCTGTCGCTGGACCTGATGCGGCGCGACCGGGACTCCGAGAACGGCCTGATGGAGTTCATGGTCATCGAGCTGCTCCAGCAGGCCAAGGGGCTCGGCATCACCCAGGTGTCGCTGAATTTCGCGATGTTCCGGTCCGTCTTCGAGCGGGGCTCGCGGCTGGGCGCG
Source organism: Streptomyces sp. NPDC051173 (assembly GCF_040689515.1). Lineage (NCBI taxonomy): Bacteria > Bacillati > Actinomycetota > Actinomycetes > Kitasatosporales > Streptomycetaceae > Streptomyces > Streptomyces sp. NPDC051173. Next base: position 124,410 of record NZ_JBFBBD010000010.1, on the reverse strand, counting down.
GGCCCGGTGCTGCGGATCTGGCGCTCGCTGCTGAGCTTCTTCTCCCGCTGGTGGCAGATCGAGTCGCTCTACCGAGCAAATGCGAAGTACCGCCCCATCTGGGAACCTCGTTTCATGCTGTTCGAGAAGAGCAGCGATCTGCTGCGGATCGGGATCGCGAGCGCCCGGGCCGAGGGCTTCCTGGAGGCCCCGGGGCTGCCGAAGTGGCTCAACCGCAAGCACCTGGAGAGCTCGCGATGAACCGCGCGGCGCTGCGTCGCGCCGCGTACACCGAATGGGGTCCGCTCGTCGGCACCGTCCGGCGGGCCCTCGCACGCCGGAAGCTGCGCGCGATCCCGATGACGCTCACGGCCGTGGTCCTGACCTCGGTCTTCCAGCTGGTGCAGAACCAGCCCTGGGGCTTCCAGCCGGTGCAGAAGCTGGGGTCCGTGCAGGCTCAGCTGCCCTGGTGGCTGGCGCTGCTGCGGACCCCGCTGTCGCTGTTCGTCCCCGCGCTGGACCTGCCGGTGTGGGGCGCGCTGGCCCAGATCCTGCTGGTCTTCGGCATCGCGGAGATCTGCCTGGGCAGGTGGCGCACGCTCGTCATCGCGTACGTCGCCACGCTCGCCGGGACGATGTACGCGCGGCTGGCCATCCACATCGGGCCGGACTCGGTCCTCGGCCTGCCGCCGGACGCCGCCAAGGTCATCGACACCGGGCCCTCGGCCGCGGTGGTGGGGCTGGCGGTGTACGTCTCCTGGCGCTACCGGGCCTGGTTCACCTGCGCCACGGTGGTGCTGGCCATGGTGGCGGAGGCGGTGATCAAGCCGAATCTGGCGGGCAAGGAGCACATGGCGGCGGTCCTGGCGATGCTCGTGCTGTGCGTCGCCGACGAGGTGCGCAGGCGGCGCAAGCCGGGCGACGACGCGTACCAGGAGGGCGGTCAGCGGTCCGGGGCGCCCGCCAGCAGGTCGTGAAGGCGGTTGCGCACGGCGGCCCAGCGCGCGTCGTGGCGGTAGGCGCGCACCCGGGCCCGGCGGCGGGCCCGTGGGCGGTGGCGGTAGAAGCGCCGCGCCCACGGTGACCCGGGCCGGGCCAATCGCACCGCGCCGACCAGCGCCACCAGCGGCACCACGCAGCCGATCACGGCGATCCGCGGCTTGCCCTTGGCGAGGGCGAAGAGGGCGATCACGAAGTTGGTCACGAAGTTGGTGATCACGATGCTGCGGTTCTGGAGCTCGTCCGGGGTCAGCTCGTTGACGCCGAACGGCAGGAAGCCGGAGAGCACCAGCCCGACCAGGGCCGCCGTCATCACCACGACCTCGACGCTCTTGCGGCCCTGCTCCGTCCAGTAGACGTCGTCCAGGTGCAGGACGAGCGCGAACTCGTCCAGCACCAGCCCGGCGCCGGTGCCGAAGAGGACGGCCGAGACCGAGGCGCCGAAGCCGTGCCGGCCCTCCGCGACCGCCCCGAAGCCGCCGACGACCATCAGGACGATGCCGGGCACCACATGGTGCACGTGCAGACCGCCGGGGCTGATGTTGCGGAAGGGCCCCCGGCCCGCCCGGATCAGCCGGGTGATCACCCGGGTCACCAGGAACGTCATGACGAAGGCGGTCAGCGCGAGCAGCAGGGGCAACTTGCCCGGTTCGACAATGTTGCGCGCCCACCAGTAGCCCATGGATCTCCTGCTCCCGAACGCCTCTCACCAGCAAACCTACTGCTCCGAGAGGGCGGGGTAGGGTGCCCGCGATGACCGACACGACTTCAGCCCGCGCGACGCCCGGCGAGGCGCTCCGGTTCGCCTTCGGCACCCTGACCGTCCTGCCCGTGCGGGTCACCCGCTGGGACCGGGCGGCGGCGCGCGGCGGCATGCTCGCGGCGCCGCTGGCGGGGCTGGCCGTGGGCGTCGCCGCGGGTGCGGTGGGGCTGCTGTTCCTGCTGCTCGGCACGGGCGCGCCGGTCGCGGCCGTGGCCACGGTCGCGGTGCCCGCGGTCCTCACCCGCGCCCTCCACCTGGACGGCCTCGCGGACGTCGCCGACGGCCTGGGCAGCGGCAAGCCGGCCGAGGACGCGCTGCGCATCATGAAGCGCTCCGACATCGGGCCCTTCGGCGTCGTCACCCTGCTGCTGGCCCTCCTCGGCCAGGTGGCCGCGCTCGCCTCGCTCTACGCCGCGTCCCCGGCCCGGGGCGCGCTCGCGGCCGCCACGGCCGCCCTCGCCGCCCGCTGCTCGCTGACCCTCGCCTCCAGGACCGGCGTCCCGGCGGCACGGCCCGAGGGGCTGGGCGCGGCGGTGGCGGGCGTCGTACGGACCCGGTCCGCGGCGGTCGTGGCGGTGGCGGTGGTCTGCGCGGCCGCGGGCGCACAGTGGCAGGCCGGGCCGTACGGCGCGCTGCGCGCGGGGGTCGCGGTGGCGCTCGCCCTCATGGCCGGTGAGCTGCTGCTACGCCACTGCGTACGCCGCTTCGGCGGGGTGACGGGCGATGTCTTCGGGGCCCTCGCGGAGACCTCGGCGACGGCGGCCCTGGTCGTCCTGACCATGGGCTGAGCCTGGGCTGGAACTGGTCTGGCCCTGGTCTGCCCCTGGTCTGACTGGTGGTCGGCGCCCCGCGCGCCCGGCGGCGTTCGCGGCCGAAGAAGGACCCCACCGGGAGGCCGCACCCCGGCATCGCACAGGAGACGCATACGATGCGCAGGGTGCGGCCGGCCCACCCATCGGCCGAGGAACTCAACGGAAGTAGGGACCCCACCACCGTGTCTGCTCTGACTCTCAGCACATCCAGTGCGGCGACGCTCCGCGCGGACGCCATCGTCATCGGCGTGGCCAAGGGCCCCAAGGGCCCCGTCGTCGCGCCCGGCGCCGAAGCCGTGGACAAGGCGTTCGACGGAAAGCTCGCCGCCGTCCTGGAGACCCTCGGCGCCACCGGCGGCGAGGGCGAGACGACCAAGCTCCCCGCGCCGTCAGGGCTGAAGGCCCCGCTCGTGCTGGCGGTCGGGCTGGGCGACGCCCCGGCCAAGGACGAGGGCTTCGCCCACGAGGCCCTCCGCCGCGCCGCCGGCTCCGCGGCCCGCGCGCTGACAGGCGTCAAGAAGGCCGGGTTCGCCCTGCCGGTGGAGGACGCCGAGGCGGCCGCGGCCGTCGCCGAGGGCGCGCTGCTCGGCGCGTACTCCTTCACGCCGGTCGACGGCAGCAGCAAGAACGCCGACAAGTCCGGCAGGAACGCGCAGCTCGGCGAGATCGCGCTGCTGGGCGCCAAGCCCCGCGACAAGGCGTTCAAGGCGGCCGCCGAGCGGGCGACCGCGCTGACCGAGGAGATCAACCGGGCCCGCGACCTGGTCAACCTCCCGCCGAACGACCTCACCCCGAAGGTCTTCGCCGCCACGGCCCAGGCCGCAGGCAAGGAGCACGGCTTCAAGGTCGAGGTGCTGGACGAGAAGGCGCTGCTCAAGGGCGGCTTCGGCGGCATCATGGGCGTCGGCCAGGGCTCCGCCAACCCGCCGCGGCTGGTGCGCCTCGGCTACACCCACCCCAAGGCCGAGAAGACGCTCGCGCTGGTCGGCAAGGGCATCACCTACGACTCGGGCGGCATCTCGCTGAAGGCGGCCGGCCACAACGAGACGATGAAGTGCGACATGGCCGGCGCCGCCGCCGTGTTCGCCGCTGTCGTCGCCGCCGCGCGGCTCGGCCTGCGGGTCAACGTGACCGGCTGGCTGGCGCTCGCCGAGAACATGCCGTCCGGCACCGCCACCCGCCCGGGTGACGTGCTGCGGATGTACGGCGGCAAGACCGTCGAGGTCCTCAACACCGACGCCGAGGGCCGTCTGGTCCTGGGCGACGCCCTGGCCCGCGCCTCGGAGGAGAACCCCGACGCGATCGTGGACGTCGCCACCCTGACGGGTGCCATGGTGCTCGCGCTCGGCAACCGCACGTTCGGTGTCATGGCCAACGACGACGCGTTCCGCACCTCGGTGTACGAGATCGCCGAGGAGACCGGCGAGCAGGCGTGGCCGATGCCGCTCCCGGGTGAGCTGCGCAAGGGCATGGACTCGCCCGTCGCCGACTTCGCCAACATGGGCGAGCGGATGGGCGGCGGCCTGCTCGCGGGCATCTTCCTGAAGGAGTTCGTGGGCGAGGGCATCCCGTGGGCCCACCTGGACATCGCCGGTCCCGCGTACCACGAGAGCGCCCCCTTCGGCTACACCCCGAAGGGCGGCACGGGCTCCTCGATCCGCACCCTGGTCCGCCTGGCGGAGCACACCGCCGACGGCGACCTCGGCTGAGCCGGATCGGACTCGCGTACGAAATGTGCGGCCCCGAGCGTTTCGCCCGGGGCCGCCCGGCATTCGTTCGCCCGTAACGAAATCCACACTCCGTACGCGCGAGTAACCCCCGAAGGTGACGCATCAGTCTCCTCGGAGCCCCCGCCCGGCGTCCCGTCGTCCGTCAACAAGTGCGAAGATGTTGTCTCGGCAGGACAGGGCCCCATTGACCCAGGGCCGAAGCAAAAGCGGCCGAACAACAGCCGCCGCCCGGTCAGAGACGACCGGCTCCGGCGTATTCCATGCATGGAGGACGTGACGTGGCGAACGACGCCAGCACCGTTTTCGACCTAGTGATCCTCGGAGGCGGTAGCGGCGGTTACGCCGCTGCCCTGCGCGGAGCGCAGCTGGGTCTGGACGTCGCTCTGATCGAGAAGAACAAGCTCGGCGGCACCTGCCTGCACAACGGCTGCATCCCCACCAAGGCGCTGCTGCACGCCGGTGAGATCGCCGACCAGGCCCGCGAGGCCGCGCAGTTCGGTGTCAAGGCCACTTTCGAGGGCATCGACATCGCGGGCGTCCACAAGTACAAGGACGACGTGATCGCCGGCCTGTACAAGGGCCTCCAGGGTCTGGTCGCCTCCCGCAAGGTGACCTACATCGAGGGCGAGGGCCGCCTGTCCTCCCCGACCTCCGTGGACGTGAACGGCAAGCGCATCCAGGGCCGCCACATCCTGCTGGCGACCGGCTCCGTGCCGAAGTCGCTGCCGGGCCTGGAGATCGACGGCAACCGCATCATCTCCTCGGACCACGGCCTGACCCTGGACCGCGTGCCGAAGTCCGCGATCGTCCTGGGCGGCGGCGTCATCGGCGTCGAGTTCGCGTCCGCGTGGACGTCCTTCGGGACCGACGTCACGATCATCGAGGGCCTCAAGCACCTCGTCCCGGTCGAGGACGAGAACAGCTCCAAGCTGCTGGAGCGCGCCTTCCGCAAGCGCGGCATCAAGTTCAACCTCGGCACCTTCTTCCAGAAGGCGGAGTACACCGCCGACGGCGTGAAGGTCACCCTCGCGGACGGCAAGGAGTTCGAGGCCGAGGTCCTGCTCGTCGCCATCGGCCGCGGCCCGGTCTCGCAGGGCCTGGGCTACGAGGAGCAGGGCCTCGCGATGGACCGCGGCTACGTCCTGGTCGACGAGTACATGCAGACCAACGTGCCGACGATCTCGGCCGTCGGTGACCTCGTCCCGACGCTCCAGCTCGCGCACGTCGGCTTCGCCGAGGGCATCCTGGTGGCGGAGCGACTGGCCGGTCTCAAGCCCGTGCCGATCGACTACGACGGCGTGCCCCGGGTGACGTACTGCCACCCCGAGGTCGCCTCCGTGGGCATCACCGAGGCCAAGGCCAAGGAGATCTACGGCGCGGACAAGGTCGTCGCTCTGAAGTACAACCTCGCGGGCAACGGCAAGAGCAAGATCCTCAAGACCGCGGGCGAGATCAAGCTCGTCCAGGTCAAGGACGGTGCCGTCGTCGGCGTCCACATGGTCGGTGACCGTATGGGTGAGCAGGTCGGCGAGGCCCAGCTGGTCTACAACTGGGAGGCGCTGCCCGCCGAGGTCGCGCAGCTCATCCACGCGCACCCGACGCAGAACGAGGCTCTCGGCGAGGCCCACCTGGCCCTGGCCGGCAAGCCGCTGCACGCGCACGACTAATTCCCGAGCGCACCACCATCCGCACTACTCGTAAGGAGCAACCGCAACCATGGCGGTTTCCGTAACACTGCCGGCGCTCGGCGAGAGCGTGTCCGAGGGCACCGTCACCCGCTGGCTCAAGGCCGAGGGTGAGCGTGTCGAGGCCGACGAGCCGCTGCTCGAGGTCTCCACCGACAAGGTCGACACCGAGATCCCGGCCCCCGCGTCCGGCATCCTGGCCTCCATCAAGGTCGCCGAGGACGAGACGGTCGAGGTCGGCGCCGAGCTGGCCATCATCGACGACGGCACCGGTGCCCCGGCCGAGGCTCCGGCCCCGGCCGCCGCCGAGGCCCCCGCCGCTCCGGCCGAGGCTCCCGCCCCGGTCGCCGAGGCCCCTGCCGCCCCCGCCGCCCCGGTCGAGGAGGCCCCCGCGGCCTCCGGTGCAAGCACCGGCTCCACTGGAGCGGCTGACGCCGCGCAGCCTTCTGGTGCCGCCGAGGGCACCCCGGTCGTGCTCCCCGCCCTGGGCGAGTCCGTGACCGAGGGCACCGTCACCCGCTGGCTCAAGGAGGTCGGCGAGACCGTCGACGTCGACGAGCCGCTGCTCGAGGTCTCGACCGACAAGGTCGACACCGAGATCCCCGCCCCGGTCGCCGGCGTCCTGCTGGAGATCGTCGTCGGTGAGGACGAGACCGCCGAGGTCGGCGCCAAGCTCGCCGTCATCGGTGCCGCGGGTGCCGCTCCGGCCGCCGCCCCGGCCCCGGCCGCTCCGGCCCCCGTCGCCGCCCCGGCCCCCGCCGCTCCGGCTGCCCCGGCTCCGGCTCCGGCCGCCGCCCCGGCTCCGGCCCCGGCCGCTCCGGCTCCCGTCGCCACCCCGGCTCCGGTTGCCGCCCCGGCCCCGGCCGCGCCCGCTCCGGTGGCCGCGCCCGTCACCCCGGCCCCGGCCGCCGCTGCCGCGACCGACGGCGCTTACGTCACCCCGCTGGTGCGCAAGCTCGCCGCCGAGAACGGCGTGAACCTCGCGGGCGTCCAGGGCACCGGTGTCGGTGGCCGCATCCGCAAGCAGGACGTCATCGCCGCCGCCGAGGCCGTCAAGGCCGCGCCGGCTCCGGCCGCCGCCCCCGCCGCCGCGCCGAAGGCCGCCGCCGCGGCCCCGTCGCCGCTGCGTGGCCAGACGGTCAAGATGACCCGCATGCGCAAGGTCATCGGCGACAACATGATGAAGGCGCTGCACGGCCAGGCGCAGCTCACCTCCGTGGTCGAGGTGGACATCACCAAGATCATGAAGATGCGCGGCAAGGCCAAGGACGCGTTCGCGCAGCGTGAGGGCGTCAAGCTCTCCCCGATGCCGTTCTTCGTCAAGGCCGCCGTCCAGGCGCTGAAGGCCCACCCGGTCGTCAACGCCCGGATCAACGACGCAGAGGGCACCATCACCTACTTCGACTCCGAGAACGTCGGCATCGCCGTCGACTCGGAGAAGGGCCTGATGACCCCGGTCATCAAGGGTGCGGGTGACCTCAACATCGCGGGCATCGCCAAGAAGACCGCGGAGCTGGCCGGCAAGGTCCGCTCCAACAAGATCACGCCGGACGACCTCGCCGGCGCGACCTTCACAATCAGCAACACCGGCTCGCGCGGTGCGCTGTTCGACACGGTCATCGTGCCCCCGAACCAGGTCGGCATCCTGGGCATCGGCGCGACCGTCAAGCGCCCGGTGGTCGTCGAGACCCCCGAGGGCACGGTCATCGCCGTCCGCGACATGACCTACCTGTCGCTCTCCTACGACCACCGCCTGGTGGACGGCGCCGACGCGGCCCGTTACCTGTCGGCCGTCAAGGAGATCCTGGAGGCCGCCGAGTTCGAGACCGAGATCGGTCTGTAGTCCTCGTCTCCCCCAGGGCAGCCTGAAGGGCGCGGCCCCGGTCCCGTACTGCGGTACGGACCGGGGCCGCGCCCTTCGCCGTCGGCGCGGCTTTACGCTCCCGAAACCAGCCGGGCCGCGAGCGGCGTCCACCTCCCGGGAATAATGACGTCCGGTCCGACCCGGGCCCGCCCCTAAGGAGCCCCCATGGCCACACCCGTCGTGCATTCGCTGCGTGAGCAGATCCGCGAGCACATCCTCGAGGGAATCATCAGCGGCCGCTGGCAGCCGGGCGAGCGGATCGTGGAGCGCCGGATCGCCGCCGAGCTGTCGGTGAGCCAGACGCCCGTCCGGGAGGCCCTGCGCGAGCTGGAGTCGCTGCGGCTGATCGAGTCGGTGCCCAACAAGGGCGTACGGGTCCGTGGCCTCACCGCCACCGACCTCAAGGAGAGCTACCCCGTGCGGGCCGGCCTGGAGCGGGTCGCGGCCGAGCTCGCGGCGCCCGTGCTCGCCGAGGACGACTCGGCGCTGCGGCCGGAGGTGGACGCGCTCTACGCCGCGGACCGCTCGGGCGACGGCGAGGCGCAGGTGCGGCACACGGTGGCCTTCCACAGGGAGATCGTCAGAGCGGCCGGGAACGCCGTCCTGCTGCACACCTGGGAGTCGCTGGGCATCGAGGTGTGGACGACCCTGTCGATCCGCTGGCTGAGCCCGGAGCCCCGGTCCTACGCCGAGGACCACGCGGAGATCGTGGAGGCGTTCAAGCGGCGCGATCCGGACATCGGCGAGCTGCTGAAGACCCACGTCCTGAGCTGCGCACCGCGGATCTGACCCCCCGGTCTCCGCTGCACGGGAAAGTTTTTCCGCACCCGGCATTGATCGATCATCGATCAGAGGCGTATCGTCTCCACGGGACGCATCGCGTCCCGGCATCCGGTCCTTCCGGTGCGAGCCCCGCCATGGCGCCCTGTCCTGTGACATGGCGAGGCTCGACGGTGAGGGCAGGACTCCGTGCGCCTTCCATGCCCTGGCCGACGCGCGGAGTCCTGTCGTCGCCGCGACCACCGGGCCGCCGGGAACCGTAACGCCGGTGCCGCTGGGCATGATGAACGCATGCGCGCGGCCAGGCTGATCAAATTGGTGCTGCTCCTCCAGTCCCGGACGTCGATGACGGGTTCCGAACTGGCACGGCAGCTGGAGGTCTCGGAGCGTACGGTCGCCCGGGACGTCCTCGCCCTGTCCGAAGCGGGCGTCCCCGTCTACGCCGACCGCGGCCGGTCCGGCGGCTATCGCCTCATCGGCGGCTACCGCACCCGGCTGACCGGTCTCGGGCGCACGGAAGCGGAAGCGCTGTTCCTTTCCGGGGTCCCGTCCGCGCTGCGCGAGATGGGCCTCGCCGACGCCGCCTCCGCCGCCCGCCTCAAGGTCTCCGCCGCGCTCCGGCCGGAGCTGAGCGACGCCTCCGCGAGCGCGGCCCAGCGCTTCCACCTGGACGCCCCCGGCTGGTGGCAGCCGGCCGACCCTCCCGAGCTGCTGCCCGCGATCGCCGACGCGGTGTGGGACGACCGCCGGCTGACGGCCCGCTACCGCAGACGCGACGCCGAGGTGGAGCGGGACCTCGACCCGTACGGCCTCGTCCTGAAGGCCGGGGTCTGGTATCTCGCGGCCCGCGCGGGCATGGACTTCCGGGTCTACCGCGTGGACCGCTTCACTGCCGTGACCGTCGGCGAGGAACGGTTCCTCCGCGCCGAGGACTTCGACCTGCCGGTCTTCTGGGAGGACCGGTCGGCGGAGTTCACCCGGTCGCTGCTGCGCGACGAGGCCGTGCTCCGCCTCACCCCGGAAGGCGCCCGCCGCCTCCCCCACGTCACCGACCGCACAGCGGCCCGCGTGGCGGTCGAGGCCGCGGGCCCGCCGGACGGACAGGGCCGGATCACGGTCACCCTGGGCGTGGAGTCGCTGGAGGTCGCCTACGAGCAGTTGCTCGCCTTGGGCCCGGAGGCCGAGGTGCTGGCCCCCGGGCCACTGCGTGAACGGTTCGCCTCGGCGGCGGCGCGCGGCGCGGATCTGTACGGAGCGGATCTGTACGGGCCGGAGCGCGCGCCCTAGCGGTAGTCCTCCACCGACCCCTCCTTGCCGCCGAGGGCCACGTCCGTGATGTACGCGAAGGCGTCCGGCCGCGAACCGTCCGCGTCGGTGAACCCGTACTCCCGGGCCAGCTCGCCGCTGGAGACGGACGCCCCGTTCCAGCGGGCCTTGTCCGGGTCGGCGGCGAGGTGCGCGACCGCCCGCCCGACGAGCACCGGTGACTCCGAGATCGCGAAGTGCGGGTCCTTGCGCACCCCGTCGCGCCACGTCTCCTCGGTCACCCCGAAGTGGTCGAGCATCGCCTCCGACCGAAGGAAGCCCGGCGTGAGGGAGAGGGCGGTCCCGCCGTACTCCTTCAGCTCTTCCGCGAGGCCCCGCGCCATCCGGATCGGCCCGTACTTCGCGAGGTCGTAGAAGAGGTTTCCGCGGTAGGTCGCGTTGAACTCCTCCGTGCCGTCGGTGACCTCGACGACCAGTCCCCCGGGCCGCCGGATCAGCAGCGGCAGCGCATAGTGGCTGGTGATCGCGTGCGTCTCCAGGGAGAGCCGCAGCATGCGCAGCCCTTTGCCGAGATCCACGTCCCAAACCTTCGTGTCGAACTCGATCAGGTGATCGCCGCCCCAGACGTCGTTGACGAGCGCGTCCAGCCGTCCCTGCTCGCGGTCGATCCGGTCGACGAGCGCCTTCACCCGCTCCGGCTCCAGATGGTCGGTGGGCACGGCTATGCCGGTCCCGCCCGCGGCCGTCACCAGCTCCGCCGTCTCCTCGACGGTCTCCGCCCGCCCGACCTCGCTGCGGCGGCCGCGCGTGGTGCGGCCCGTCGCGTAGACGGTCGCCCCCGCCTCGCCGAGTGCCACCGCCATGGCCCGCCCCGCGCCCCGCGTCGCTCCCGCGACCAGGGCGACCTTGCCCGCGAGCGGTCCGCCCGGTGCGCTCCGAGTGTTCACGTCCTGGTGTCCTTCCGTCGTACCCGATGTCCTGCCGGCCTTCGCACGGGGGACCCTGCCACCCAATCCGGACACCTTCTGTCGGGAATCGCGAGATCCCCTTCGGGCGACGCGCCGGTAACGACACGGCCGCATCCGGTCCGCTCCGCGTGCGACGCCCGGTGGTTGGCCCGATGCTGGTGCCGTGATGGACGAGACGGAGTTCTGGGAACTGATCGACGCCACGCGCGAGGCCGCCGAGGGCGACGCCGAGGACCAGGCCGATCTGCTGGTCGAGCGGCTGATGCAGCTCGACCCCGACGACGTGGTGGACTTCGCCCGGCACTTCGAGGCGCGCTACAACAGGTCCTATCTGTGGGACCTGTGGGGCGCGGCGTCCGTCCTGCTGAACGGCGCCAGTGACGACGCCTTCGACTTCTTCCGCTGCTGGCTCATCGGCCAGGGCCGGGAGGTCTTCGAGGGCGGCATACACGACCCCGACCACCTCGCGGAGCTCCTGGAGGACTTCGACGACGAGGTGGACGGCGACGGGGAGGATCTGGGCTACGCGGCCGACGAGGCGTACGAACAGCTGACCGGCGCCGAGACACCGGACCTCGCGCTGCCCGCCCCGCCGCGCGAACCCCTGGGCACGCCTTTCGACCTGGAGGACGAGTCCGTCCTGGCGGAACGCTTCCCCAGACTGTGGTCCCGCTTCAGGGAGCAGTGAGCCACCCGACAGGATGGGTACATGCGGATCGCGATCACCGGCTCGACCGGTCTCATCGGCAGGGCACTCGTACGCTCCCTCACCGAGGACGGCCATCAGGCCGTGCGCCTCGTGCGCCGCCCGCCGCGGTCCGCGGCCGAAGTGGAGTGGGACCCCGAGCGGCAGTGGGTGGACACCGACGGGCTCGCCGGGTGCGAGGGCGTGGTGCACCTGGCGGGGGCCGGCATCGGCGACCACCGCTGGACCGCGGCCTACAAGAAGAAGATCCGCGACAGCCGCGTGCTGGGCACCGCCGCCCTCGCCGAGGCCCTCGCCTCCCTCGACACCCCGCCGCGCGTGCTGGTCAGCGGCAGCGCGATCGGCGTCTACGGCGACACGGGCGACCGGCGGGTCGACGAGAGCACCCCGCCCGGCCACGGCTTCCTCGCCGACCTCTGCCAGGAGTGGGAGGAGGCGGCCGGGGCGGCGGCCGAGGCGGGCGTGCGCACCGTCTTCGCGCGCACCGGGCTCGTCGTGTCCCGCTACGGCGGCGCCTGGGCCAAGCTCTTCCCGCTCTTCCGGTGCGGCCTCGGCGGGCGGCTGGGCAGCGGCAGCCAGTTCTGGAGCTTCATCGCGCTGCACGACCACGTCGCCGCCCTGCGCCATCTCCTGGACACCGAGAGCCTGTCCGGGCCCGTGAACCTCACGGCGCCGATACCGGTCACCAACCGCGAGGTGACCGCGGTCATGGGGCGCGTGCTGCACCGGCCGACGCTGTGCACCGCGCCCGCGCCCGCGCTCAGGCTGGCGCTGGGCGAGATGGCCGGTGACGTGCTCACGAGCCAGCGCGTACTGCCGCGGCGGCTGCTGGACTCCGGCTTCTCGTTCGCCTTCCCGGACGTGGAGAGCGCCGTACGCGCGGCGCTGGCCGACACACGCTGAACACGGCCCCGGCGCGGCCCTCCGGAACGTGCGACCACCGTGCGACCGTGCTCTGTCCGTGCGCGACTGTTGTTGACCGAATTTCTCTCTACGGTCGAGGCAAATCGCGCATTGCCGCTGCCCGTTGAGGGCATCAGGCCCCAGAGCGAGCGGACCGACCCCAGGAGGGCACGTGCTCAGCAGCGCACGCGACACCGCACACGACGCCGACGTCGTCATCGTGGGGGCCGGCCTCGCCGGGCTCTCCGCGGCGCACCGGCTCACCGCCGCCGGGGTAACGGTCACCGTCCTGGAGGCCGCCCCTTACGTCGGCGGACGGATGACGACCGGCCAGGTCGACGGCTTCCGGCTGGACCGCACGGCACAGCTGCTCAACACCGCCTTCCCCGAACTGCTCCGCACCCCGGGCCTGGACGCGCTCACCCTGCGCCCCTTCGCCCCCGGGGTCCTGGTCCACGCCGACGGGCGCAACCAGCGCACGGGTGAACCGGGCCACAGCAAGCGCGCGTTCACCACGGCCCGCGCCTTCGCGACGGCCGCCCGCGCCTCCCGCGTCGGCGGCCTCGACCAGGCCCGGCTCGGCACCGCCCTGGCCCGGCTGGCCGCCCTGCCCGCCCACCGGGTGCTCGCCCGCCCGGACCGGCCCACCGCCGACACCCTCGCGGGGCGCGGCCTGCCGTCCCGCACGGTCGAGGGCTTCCTGCGCCCCCTGCTGGCGTCCCTGCTCTGCGACCCGGACCTCACGACGTCCAGCCGCTGCGCCGACCTGGTGCTGCGCGGCTACGCCCGCGGCCGCCTGTGCCTGCCCGAGGGCGGCGCGGACACCGTGCCCGAGCTGCTCGCCGCTCTGCTGCCGCCCGGCATGGTCCGTACGGGCGTGCGCGCCGAGGCCGCCTGCACCACCTCCGTCGGCACGGCCGGGCACGGCGAGTTCCGCTGCCGGTCGGTGGTCGTCGCCACGGGGGCCCGGGCGGCGGCGGAACTGATCCCGGGCCTGCGGATGCCGGGGTTCCACCCGGTGACGGTGCTGCATCACACCACCGCCGACTCACCGCTGCGCGAGGCGTCGCTGATCATCGCGGGAGGGCGCCGCGGGCCGGTCGCGCACACCATGGTGGCCAGCGAGGTCGACCCCACCCGGGCGCCCGCGGGCCGGGCCCTGATCACCTCGACGGTGCTCGGCGCCGCGGCCGGGCTGCCCACCGCCGAGCTGGACCGCGCGGCACGCGCCCAACTCGCGCGCGTCTACGGCACGTCCACCACCGAATGGCAGCTGCTGGCCGCCCACCACGACGCGGACGCCGTCCCGGCCATGCCGGCCCCGCACGACGTACGCCGCCCGGTCCGCCTGCTGTCCGGCCTCTACGTCTGCGGCGACCACCGCGACACCAGCACCGTCCAGGGCGCCCTCTTCTCGGGCCGCCGGGCGGCGCTGGCGGTCCTGAGGGACCTGGGCATCCGCGCGCCGCAGGACGCCGATGAATTGCAGGCAGCGTAGGGGCTCGGGGTCGGGTCGCCTCGCCGGCGGCGCGGGGCTGTGCCTATGAGCGGCCCCGCCGGACCAGGGCACCCCGTCAGGGGCGCGGGGCTGTGACCATGAGCGGCTCCGCCGCGTGGGCGCGACCAGCTACGGCGGGCCGGCAGCCGCCAACGGGGCTCACGCACCGCCCCGGTGGGCGCAACAGGGCCCGGGTGAAGCCCGAGGAAGCATGCGCCCGGGGCGCAGCCCCGGAAAGCGAGAGAGGGCCCGGGGGGGCACCCCCGGACCCCATACCTGCCCGCGCGGAAGCGCTAAAGCAGAGCCACCTTCTCCCGGTAGGCACGGACGGCGGCCGCGTCCCGGTACGGCTCCAGCCGCCGCTCGAAGTCCCGGACGTACTCCAGCGCCCGCACCGACCGCATCTCGGACGCCTGCGCCGCCGCCTCCGCGCCCAGCGCGCACGCCTGCTCCAGCTCGCCCAGCCCCAGCCGCGCCGTGGCCAGCACCACGCGGCAGAAGAGGCGGCTACGGGCGTACGCCGCGCTGCGCAGTTGCAGGGACCGCTCCGCGTGCTGTGCCGCGGCCCGGTACTGCTGGAGGTCGCGGTGACAGTGCCCGAACTCGTCCGCCAGCTGCGCCTCGTCGAAGAAGCGTGCCCAGTACGGCACTTCGTCGCCGGGCCGCGCGCTCTCCAGCGCCCGCTCGGCCCGCGCGAGCGACGCCGAGCAGGCCCGCACCTCACCGAGCACGCCGTGCCCACGGGCCTCGACCGCGTGCAGCAGCGACTGCACCACGGACGGCGCCCCCGAGCCCACGCCCTGCTGGGCGACCCGGGCCAGCTGCACCGCCTCCCGGCCGTGCCCGAGATAGACCGCCTGTCTGCTCATGGTCACGAGCACATAGCTGCCGTAGGGCCGGTCCCCCGCCGCCTGGGCGAGCCGCAGCGCCTGCACGAAATAGCGCTGCGCGAGGCCGTGGGCGGCGATGTCGTACGACGTCCACCCGGCGAGCCGGGTGAGGTCGGCGACGGCGCCGAAGAGCCGCCGCCCGGCCGCCTCGCCGTAGGTGCCGCGGAGCATCGGCTCGGCCTCGTGCTCCAGATAGCGCACCAGGGCCTGCCGGGCGTGCCCGCCGCCGTACGCGTGGTCGAGCGTCCGGAAGAGCTCGCCCACCGACCGCAGCGCCGCGATGTCGCCCATCGAGACCCGGCCGCCGGGCCCGCGCTCGGCGTGCCGCTGGCGCGGCGGCAGGCCACGGGACTGCGCGGGCACCCGGGCGGCGCCGTCCGTGACGGGCACGGGGGCCGCGCCGCGGGCCACGCGCTCGTCGGCCCGGCCGATCAGCCAGTCCCGGCTCGGCACCACCAGCCCCGCCGGGGTGAAGGCGATCTTCCGGAGCTCGGTGTGGCTGCCGGAGTCCTTCCGCCACAGGCCGCTGACGATGTCAATGGCCTCTTCCGGCGAAGCGGCGAATTCCAGCCCGGCGTACACCGGCGCACACGCGTCCAGCCCGAGATCCTGTGCGGACAGCCGTCGGCCGAGCCGCCGGGTGAAGACCTCGGCGATCAGCGCCGGTGTCGTGCCGCGCGGCTGCTGGCCGCGCAGCCACCGGGTGACCGAGGTCTTGTCGTAGCGGAGGTCGAGGCCGTGCTCAAGCCCTAACTGATCGACGCGCCGAGCCAGCCCTGCGTTGGAGAAGCCGGCCTCCGCGATCAATGCGGCGAGCTGGCGATTGGGGATGCGCTGCGGGGGTCGTTCCGTCATCAGCCTGCCGGTCTCCCTGATCGCGTTGTGGAACGGCGCGAACTTAGCGGCCGCGCAACGCCCCGATCGCCGCCTTCGCCCCGCATTCATCCGATCGTGTGAGGACAGATCAAATACGCATGGAAGGCGCCCCGGGGCCCCATGGGGGCCGGGTGGGGCCGACCGGCCGCCTGCGGCGCTGTCGGCGGCCCGCCGTACAGTGGCAAGGGCGTGAGTGACAGCGTGCGGAATCGCGTGAGACGGCGTGAGACGCGCGGGCGGCACCCACGGTGCACTGCAAGGTTCGAAAAGGTTCGAAGAGGAGCTGCCGTGAGTGAGCTGCGCTTTGTCCACCTGGGCTTCGGGGCGGACGCCGTCGAGTACCAGGAGGCGTGGCAGGAGCAGCGGCGGGTGCACGCGGCCAGGTTCGCGGACGAGGTCCCGGACACCTGTCTGCTGTTGGAGCACCCGGCGGTCTACACCGCGGGACGGCGCACGGAGGACAGCGAGCGCCCCCTGGATGGCACCCCCGTCGTCGACGTCGACCGGGGCGGGAAGATCACCTGGCACGGCCCGGGTCAGCTCGTCGGCTATCCGATCCTCAAGCTGCCGCGCCCGGTGGACGTCATCGCGCACGTGCGCCGCCTGGAGGAGGCGCTCATCCGCGCCTGCGCGGACTTCGGCCTGGAGACGACCCGGGTCGAGGGCCGCAGCGGCGTATGGGTGCTGGGCGACGCCCGGGAGGACGCCCCGGCGGCGGGCGGGCTGGAGCTGGACTTCGACCCGCGGCTCGCGGACGAGGAGTTCGACCCGCGGCTCAACGGCCCGGAGTACGCCCCCTCGAACGCCGGTCAGCGCGGCGAGGACCGCAAGATCGCGGCGATCGGCATCCGGATCGCCAAGGGCGTGACCATGCACGGCTTCGCGCTGAACTGTGACCCCGACAACACCTGGTTCGACCGGATCGTGCCCTGTGGCATCCGGGACGCGGGAGTGACCTCGCTCTCCAACGAGCTGGGACGCCGGGTGCCCGTGAGCGAGGTGGTGCCCGTGGTGGAGAAGCGGCTGCGAGAGGTCCTGGAGTCGGCGGAGCCCCTGCCGAGGGCCGTCTAGCGGTTACCCCGGGACACCCCGGCAGACCCGGGGAATGGCCCCCACCGGCCATGGGTTGTCCCACCCATAACCCACACGCGCACCCCATACGCGTAAACACGTACGAATTAACGGGCGTACCCTGGTGTCCGCCGAAGAATCGAAGCCATAGGGAGCCGGACGTGTCCGCTGTCGCACCCGACGGACGCAAGATGCTGCGCTTGGAGGTCCGGAACGCCCAGACCCCCATCGAGCGCAAGCCCGAGTGGATCAAGACCCGGGCGAAGATGGGCCCCGAGTACACCAAGATGCAGAACCTCGTGAAGAGCGAGGGCCTGCACACCGTGTGCCAGGAGGCCGGCTGTCCGAACATCTACGAATGCTGGGAGGATCGCGAGGCGACCTTCCTCATCGGTGGCGACCAGTGCACCCGGCGCTGTGACTTCTGCCAGATCGACACGGGCAAGCCGCAGGCGCTGGACCTCGACGAGCCGCGCCGCGTGGGCGAGTCCGTGGTCACGATGGACCTCAACTACGCCACCATCACCGGCGTCGCGCGCGACGACCTGGAGGACGGCGGCGCCTGGCTCTACGCGGAGACGGTCCGGCAGATCCACGCGATGACGGCGGAGCGCGAGGGCGGCCACACCAAGGTCGAGCTGCTGATCCCCGACTTCAACGCCGTGCCCGAGCAGCTGGCCGAGGTCTTCTCCGCCCGCCCCGAGGTGCTCGCGCACAACGTCGAGACGGTGCCGCGCATCTTCAAGCGCATCCGCCCCGGCTTCCGTTACGAGCGCTCCCTCGAGGTCATCACCAAGGCGCGTGAGGCCGGTCTGGTGACCAAGTCCAACCTCATCCTGGGCATGGGCGAGACCCGCGAGGAGGTCAGCGAGGCGCTGCGCGACCTGCACGAGGCGGGCTGCGAGCTGATCACCATCACGCAGTATCTGCGCCCCACCCCGCGCCACCACCCCGTCGAGCGCTGGGTGAAGCCACAGGAGTTCGTGGAGCTCAAGGACGAGGCCGACGCGATCGGCTACTCCGGCGTGATGTCCGGGCCGCTGGTCCGCTCCTCGTACCGCGCGGGCCGGCTCTTCCAGCAGGCGATGGACCGGCGCGCGGCCGCCGCCACGCAGGCGGTCTGAGCGACCCGCCCGTACGTCCCGACGCGGCCGATGCCACCCACCCGAAAGTGGGCACGGTATCGGCCGCGTCAACGTTTCATAGGTGTTTGACCAACCGGTCACCTATTGGTAACACCGTTCAGTGACGATGGGGGCACGCACCGCAGCAGTGCTCCCGCACCCGCACCGCCAGCCCCCCGCTGCTCAGTCATCCCATTCCGCTCTCGAGGGGACCATGACATGCAGGCCGCGCCGGTACGCGCCTCTTCCGCTCCGCCCTCCGCACTGCCCGCGACCCTCTCCGTGAGGCCCCCGTCCGTCACGGGGGCCCTGCGTGCTCTGGAGGGCCTGCTGATGCGCGGTGGTCAGCGCACCGCCCGCCGGAACGCCTGGACCGCGGTGCTGGAGGACCGCCGCCGGGCCAAGGCCCGGCGCGAGGCGCAGCACCTGCTGGAGGCCGTGGCCGCCCCAGGTCCGCAGGCCACGTAAACTTCGCCTTATGGCGAGGAAGGAAACATCCGAGAACCCCGGGCGACTGAAGCAGATCGCCCTGACCTACAAGATGACCAAGAAGGTCGACTCGAAGGTCGGTCTTGTCGTCGCGGCTGTGGGCATCGTCACCTTCGGTGCGCTCCTCGCCATCGGCTTCTGGATCGGCCACCCGGTCTACCTGGGCATCCTGGGCTTCCTGCTGGCTTTCCTCGCGATGGCGATCGTCTTCGGACGCCGGGCCGAGCACGCCGCCTTCGGGCAGCTCGAAGGCCAGCCGGGCGCCGCTGCCGCGGTCCTGGAAAACGTCGGCCGTGGCTGGACCACGACGCCTGCGGTCGCGATGAACCGCAACCAGGACGTCGTGCACCGCGCGGTGGGCAAGGCGGGCATCGTGCTCGTCGGCGAGGGCAACCACAACCGGGTCAAGGGCCTGCTGGCGGCCGAGAAGAAGCGCATGGCGCGCATCGTGGCGGACGTCCCGGTGCACGACATCGTGGTGGGCGACGGCGAGGGCCAGGTGCCCATCAAGAAGCTGCGCACGACGCTGCTCAAGCTGCCCCGCGTCCTGCCCGGCGCCCAGGTGACGGTCGTCAACGACCGCCTGCGGGCGCTCGGCGACCTGCTCAGCAACATGCCCATCCCGAAGGGGCCGATGCCGAAGGGCACACGGATGCCGAAGGGCCGCTGAGGCCCCCACGCACCCCGGCACCACAGCGACGAAGGCGGGGCGGAACCTCTCGGTTCCGCCCCGCCTCTCTGTCTTCTCTCTGTCTTACGCGGCCTGTCTTACGCGGCTTCCTCCGCCTTACGCCGGCTTCGTTCCCCGGCGCTCAGAGTTCGGCGCTCAGGGTTTCCCGGCGCTCAGATGCGGACCTGGACGGCGCGGGCGAGCCGGTCGTGCAGGCCGCGGCCGTCGCGGTCCCAGATGATCGCCGGGATGCCGATGGCCAGGAGCACGCTGCGCAGCAGGACCCGCGGCAGCGTGAGCCGGCCGCCGCTCTCGCTGATCACACGCAGCCCGAGCAGCCGCTTGCCAGGGGTGCAGCCGATCGTACCGACAGTGAGCACACTGAGTACGAAGAAGATCAGCAGCGCCCAGTTGCCCGCCTGCTGGGCCTTGCCGCCCGCCAGGAAGGCGTAGGCGACGAGCATGCACAGCGCCCAGTCGATGAAGATCGCCGCGATGCGCCGCCCGGGCCGTGCGATCGAGCCCGGCCCGCTCTCCGGCAGTCCGAGGCGCTCCCCGCGGTAACCGAAGTCGACGCCCATCTCCTCGGCGGCCGCGCGCGGTCCGGAGAGCCATGAGCCCATTGCTTGCCTGTTGTCCACCCGACAACGGTACTGCGACCGCATACGTTCGCTTCCGTCCGGGTCCGGTATTCGCCGTTTCGACCCTGCTTCTCGGCGCGTTCCGGTTAACCTCGGCGAAACAAATGGGTCATGCTTGGGAAATCCCGTCTCTCTAGGGTCGGCGTCAGCGCGGCGCTGCATATGGACCCGCATATGAACGTGCCCCAACCGCATATGGGCCGCGCCACCGAAGCAACCCCGACCGCTCGCGGCCGGGCTAGGAGGAGTTGGATGTTCCAGAACGGCGACGACGCCAAGAAGTTCATCAAGGACGAGGACGTCAAGTTCGTCGATGTCCGCTTCTGCGACCTGCCTGGCGTGATGCAGCACTTCACGATCCCGGCGGCGGCGTTCGACCCGGCCGAGGAGCTCGCCTTCGACGGCTCCTCGATCCGCGGGTTCCAGGCCATCCACGAGTCCGACATGGCGCTCCGCGCGGACCTGTCGACGGCGCGCGTCGACCCCTTCCGCCGGGACAAGACGCTCAACATCAACTTCTTCATCCACGACCCGATCACCGGCGAGCAGTACAGCCGCGACCCGCGCAACATCGCCAAGAAGGCCGAGGCCTACCTCGCCTCCACCGGCATCGCGGACACCGCGTACTTCGGCCCGGAGGCGGAGTTCTACGTCTTCGACAGCGTCCGCTTCGAGACCAGCGCGAACCAGTCCTTCTACCACATCGACTCCGAGGCCGGCGCCTGGAACACCGGTGCGGAGGGCGACAACCGCGGCTACAAGGTCCGTTACAAGGGCGGCTATTTCCCGGCCCCGCCGGTCGACCACTTCGCCGACCTGCGCGCCGAGATCTCCCTGGAGCTGGAGGCGTCCGGCCTGCAGGTCGAGCGCCAGCACCACGAGGTCGGCACGGCCGGCCAGGCGGAGATCAACTACAAGTTCAACACGCTGCTCGCCGCGGCCGACGACCTGATGCTCTTCAAGTACATCGTGAAGAACGTCGCCTGGCGCAACGGCAAGACCGCGACCTTCATGCCGAAGCCGATCTTCGGTGACAACGGCTCGGGCATGCACGTCCACCAGTCGCTGTGGAGCGGCGGCGAGCCGCTCTTCTACGACGAGCAGGGCTACGCGGGCCTCTCGGACACCGCCCGCTACTACATCGGCGGCATCCTCAAGCACGCCCCGTCGCTGCTGGCCTTCACCAACCCGACGGTGAACTCCTACCACCGCCTGGTCCCCGGCTTCGAGGCCCCGGTCAACCTGGTCTACTCGCAGCGCAACCGCTCCGCCGCGATGCGCATCCCGATCACGGGCTCCAACCCGAAGGCCAAGCGCGTCGAGTTCCGCGCCCCGGACCCGTCCTCGAACCCCTACCTCGCCTTCTCGGCCCTCCTCCTGGCCGGCCTCGACGGCGTCAAGAACAAGATCGAGCCGGCCGAGCCGATCGACAAGGACCTCTACGAGCTCGCCCCCGACGAGCACGCGGGCGTCCCCCAGGTCCCCACCTCCCTCCCGGCGGTCCTGGAGGCCCTCGAGGCCGACAACGAATACCTCCAGGCGGGCGGCGTCTTCACGTCCGACCTGATCGAGACCTGGATCGACTACAAGCGCACCCAGGAAATCGCCCCGATCCAGCTGCGGCCGCACCCGCACGAGTTCGAGATGTACTTCGACATCTAAATCGCGGTTTCCGTCAGGCGCGAGGGCCGCCGTCTCCTTCCGGGAGACGGCGGCCCTCGTTCTGCCCGGCGCGGATGTGCGCAGGTGTTCCGCGGTCTCGTAGCAACGGATTTGACGTGGCCACTGGTCCCCTCGCCCCGGAAGGCCGGGGGACCAGCGGCCGGCCCTCAGCCGGCGATGAGCGTGCGCACCAGAGCGCACGTCGTGTCCGAAGGGGTGTGGACGCCTATCTGCGTGGCGGCGACGCGGATGCGGCGGTTGTCGGCGCGGTCCGGGGTGTAGACGCCCGAGTGGAGCAGGGCGATCGCCAGGCGCATGGCCTTCAGGCGGCGGTTGTGGGTCTCGTACCACTCGCGGGGCTGCTCGGCGGGCAGGCGCTTCTTCGGCAGGGTCGGGAGACTGGGCAGGTTCGGGTGAGGTGGTGCGGCTACGGCCATCGACATCCTCCTGACGCGTGTGTGAGCCCTCGCTCAACACCTCCTATTTTACTGCGGGGCACTGACAATCGGCCCAGGTCAGACGGCACTTGAGGACTCTCGCGGTACGGTGTCCGGCATGGAGATCTGGATCAATCCCGCCTGTTCGAAGTGCCGTGGCGCGCTGTCGCTGCTCGACGCGGAAGGGGCCGATTACACCGTCCGCCGCTATCTGGAGGACGTGCCGGGCGCCGAGGAGATCGGCGCCGTGCTCGGCCGGCTCGGGCTGGAGCCGTGGGACATCACGCGGACGCGGGAAGCGGAGGCCAAGGAGCTCGGGGTGAAGGACTGGCCGCGGGACGCGGAGTCGCGGGACCGCTGGATCGCGGCACTCGCGGAGCACCCGAAGCTGATCCAGCGGCCGATCATCACGGCGGACGACGGGTCCGCGGTGGTGGGCCGCACGGACGAGGCGGTACGGGAAGCGCTGTCCAGGTCGACGACGGCCTGACGGCGGACGCGGCCGCGCGGTATCCGTGTCGGACGCCGGGCAACTGGCGGAACACGGTGGTCGAGAAGCAGTCCGCGCCGTGGAGTACACCCCTCGCTGACGATCCGGCACCCCGCCGTCGCCGGATTGTCAGTGGGGGGTGACAGGATTCCTCCAAGCGGGCCGCTGATCGCGAGCGGTCCCCGGAGCGAGGGGGGAACCATGCTGCCCATCACCGTGAACACCGAGTCAGGAGAGGTCCGTTCGGAGATCGGCGCCGAGGAGCTGGCCCGCCTGATCGGCCGGCTGGGCGCGGACGGTGACCGGTTCGTGGTGGCCGAGCGCACGGCCGACGAGAGCGGGGGCGACCACTATCTCCAGACGTGGCACGAGGGCGACGGGCCGTACGAGGTGGAGTACCGCGAGGGCTCGGCCGAGCGGCACTTCGGGGTGCGGATGGCGAGCGCGGACGAGGTCGCGGCCGTCTTCGTGGCGTGGGCGCACGGCACGGAGGGCTGGTCGGAGGGGTATGCCTGGGAGCGGGTCGAGCTGGACGCGGAGGAGCCCGGCACCGGCCTCGGGGCGGACTTCGCGGACGTGCCCGTGGCGGAGCTGGAGGCCGAGCTCGGGCCCCGGCTGCTGAAGGAGGCCGAGGAGCAGGCCCGGCTGCTGATCCGGTGCGGCTTCGACCCGGCCGAGGAGATAGCGGACGAGGTCTCCGACCACTTCTACGCGGACGGCGCCACGCCGCTTCCCGTGGCCACCGCGCGGCGGATCGTCGGCAGGCTGTGGCGCGAGCGGCTGGCCGAGCAGGCCGACTGGCCCGAGGTGACGGACGCCGACCGGGTCGCGGCGGCCTTCGCGGCGCTGGATTCGGCCGGGATCACGGCCCGCATGCACTTCACCTGCTGCTCGCGGTGCGGGTTCGCGGAGATCGGCGGGGAGGCGGCGGAGGGGGACCACGGATTCGTCTTCTTCCACTACGAGGACACGAGGGCCGCGGTGGCGGGGCAGGGGATGTGGCTGTCGTACGGGACGCACGCGTCCGGGGACGGGGAGGCCGTGGCGGAGGTGGGCCGGGAGGTCGTGGCCGCGCTCGCGGAAGCGGGTCTGTCGGCGTCGTGGGACGGTGATCCGGAGCGGTCGATATCCCTCGACGGGCTGGACTGGCGGCGGCGCGTTTGCGCGGAGCGCTGACCTGCGCTTTGTTTGTGGCTTGTTGGCGGGTGCGGCGGGCTTTTTCCCCTACCCGCCCCTTCCCGAAACTGGGGCTGCGCCCCAGACCCCGCAACACGCTTCGCGCGTTGTCCTCAAACTCCCCCAGCTACCGCTGGGAGGTGCCCCCAACGGGCTGGATGGTGCGGACCGTGGCCAGCGAGCGGTTCGGGGGTCTGGGGGCTTGCCCCCAGTTCGGGAAGGGGCGGGTAGGGGAACAGCCCGCCGCAGGCGGCAACAGCAGGACAGCCCGGGGCTGGGGCACGCCCCCGCGCCCGGAGAACGTAGCAACCCCCGGTAACCCCTGCTCTCCCGCCCCGCGGCATGCTTCAATAGGCGCATGGCCAGCTTCCAGAACACCGCGACGGGTCGCAGCGACCTCGAGCCCTTCTGGCCTTCCCGCCAGCACCACGACTTCGACCGAGTGTGTTGCCGCGCGACTTCCGCGCAGGCCCACTCCCCTCGCTGACCCCACGTCGAAGTCAGCCGCCGGACACCTGGTCCCGGCCAACGGCCCCGCGCACACGCACGTCCCCCGACGGTCTCCCGCGCGAAAGAGCTGAGCTCTCCATGACGAACCTCCGTACCCTCGCCGCGTCCGCCCCGGCGTCCTCGGGCACCCGCGCCGCCGCCCATGGGGCGCACCGGCACCGACTGCGGGCCGTCGCCCCGGACGAGGTGCCCCCGGTCGCCGAGTTGCTGCACTCCGGCGCGGCGACCTGGATGCCCGCCCCGCAGCACGCCGTGCCCACCCTCCCCGGCCAGCCGCCGATGATCGGCTACCTCGTGCTCGTGCCGGCCGAGCAGCCCGCCCCCGCGACCCCGGCGCCCGGCGACCGGGGGGACGCGCTGGTGAGCATCGACCCGGAGCAGCGGATCGCCCGTGTCGCGGGCAAGCCGCTGGACCTGACCTATCTGGAGTTCGAGCTCCTCGCCCACCTCGTCGCGCACCCCCACCGGGTGCACACGCGCGACCAGTTGGTGACCACGGTGTGGGGTTACGGTCACGTGGGCGACGGCCGTACGGTCGACGTCCATGTCGCCCGGCTCCGCCGCAAGATGGGGGCCGAGCACCGCGCCTCGATCGTGACGGTGCGGCGCGTGGGCTACAAGTACGCGCCCCCCGCCGGCTTCTGATCCGGGCGGCCGCGCCGGGCTCCCCCGCGCCCTCGCGCGAGGCTCCCGGCGCGCTCCGCGCGCCGCCCCCGAAATGGCGTCTTCCGAGGTCAGGGGGGTTAGGTACACCATGGCCGGGGTGGTCACCCCAGTGACCGACCGCGTGTGCGAGCAGAGACTAGAGTCGGTCCCGGGCCGAGCCGCGGTCCCGGAACGACGCACATGGGGGACACCGGCATGAAGATCGCCAACGCACTGCTGGCCGCGGCGCGCGGGCTGTGGCTGACGGTCGTCGGGCTGGTGGTGTCGACCCTGCTCTACTCGTTCACGCTGGTGTCCCTGGTGCTGATACCGCTGGGCATCGGCTTCTTCACCACCCCGGTCGTCCTGTCGGCCGTGCGGTCGTACGCGAACCTGCGCCGCCGCCAGGCCGACGTGTGGTCGGGGGTGAGCATCCCCGCGCCGTACCGGCGGCTGCCCGAGCGGCGCGCCGGGTTCGCCGGTCAGGTGGAGCACTGCCTGGCCCTGCTCAAGGACAAGGCGACGTGGCGTGACATCCAGTGGCTGTTCGTGGACCTGTCGGGGGGCGCGGTGCTGGCCGTGCTGCCCGCGACGCTGATCGTCTACGTGTTCTGGGGGCTGGTCCTGGCCCTCGGGGTGTGGAAGCCGATCGTCCGGGTCAATGACGTGCAGTGGTTCGCGTTCGTGCCCGTCAGCGACCAGTTCACGGCCAACCTCGCGGCGGTGACCGGGTTCGGGTTCGGCGTGCTCGGGGTGTTCGTCAACCAGTACCTCCTGCGCGCGCACTTCCGGCTCGCCGAGGTCCTGCTGCGGCCCACTGCGGAGCGCGAGCTCGCCCTGCGCGTCGAGCACCTCACCGAGACCCGGCACGACGCGGTGGACAGCTCCGCCGCCGAACTGCGCCGCATCGAGCGCGACCTGCACGACGGCGCGCAGGCCCGGCTGGTGGCGATGGGCATGAGCCTGGGCACGATCGAGGCGCTGATCGAGCAGGACCCCGCCCAGGCCAAGCGGCTGATCGCCACGGCCCGCGCCGACTCCGCCGAGGCCCTCGCCGAGCTGCGCGACCTCGTCCGCGGCATCCACCCGCCCGTGCTCGCCGAGCGCGGCCTCGGTGACGCCCTGCGCGCTCTCGCCCTGCGGATGCCGCTGCCCGTGGAGACGGACGTCCAGCTGCCGGGGCGGGCCGAGGAACCGGTCGAGTCGGCCGCGTACTTCGCGGTCAGCGAGGTGCTCACCAACGCCGCCAAGCACTCCCGCGCCCAGCGGGTGTGGCTCGACGTGCGCCACGCCGAGGGGGCGCTGCGGATCTCCGTCACCGACAACGGCCGCGGCGGCGCGGCGCCGTCCTCCGGCGGACGGGGCGAGGCGGGCGGCACCGGCCTCCTCGGTATCGAGCGCCGCCTCGGCGCCTTCGACGGCGTCCTGGCCGTGAGCAGCCCGGTGGGCGGGCCCACGATGGTCACGATGGAGATCCCCTGCGTCCTCCGCTGACACCCCGTCACCATCCCATGGAGAACATGGAGAACCCCTTGCGCGTCGTGCTCGCCGAAGACCTGTTCCTGCTGCGGGACGGGCTGGTCCGGATGCTGGAGGCGTTCGGCTTCGAGATCGCCGCAGCGGTGGAGAGCGGCCCCGAGCTCGGCCGGGCGCTCGCCGAGCTGAAGCCCGACGTCGCGGTCGTGGACGTACGGCTGCCGCCCTCGTTCACGGACGAGGGTCTGCAGTGCGCCCTGGCGGCCCGCCGGGAGACCCCGGGACTGCCGGTGCTGGTGCTGTCCCAGCACGTGGAGCAGCTGTACGCGCGGGAGCTGCTCGCCGACGGCAGCGGGGGCATCGGGTATCTGCTGAAGGACCGGGTGTTCGACGCGGCCCAGTTCGTCGACGCCGTACGGAGGGTCGCGGCGGGCGGCACCGCGATGGATCCGCAGGTGATCTCGCAGCTGCTGACGCGGCGGTCGCGGGACACGCCGATGGGTCGGCTGACGCCGCGCGAGCGGGAGGTGATCGAGCTGATGGCCCAGGGACGGTCGAACGCCGCGATCGCCGCGCAGCTGCACATCACGGAGCGGGCGGTCACGAAGCACACGTCGAACATCTTCGCCAAGCTCGGCCTTCCACCGTCCGACGACGACAACCGCCGGGTGCTGGCGGTCCTGGCGTATCTGGACCGCGGCTGACCGCCACCCGGAACCGCCCGCCGCGCCCGGAGCGGTACGGACCGCGGTCCTCGGCCTGCCGGCTCACGGCCGGACCCGGCCCCGGCCAGGATCAAGCCCGTCCGGCCCGCCGCTGGGGGGACCCGGCGACAGGGCGCCGGGCGGGACCGGGCCCCGGACAGGGGACCCGCCCACCGCGCAATCGAAGGGGGCGTCAGCCCCCATTGCTCCCCCTGATGGCCCCCGCTAGCGTGCGCCTCGCACGCGCGCGTTGTCGCGTACCGCACAGTGGGGAGCGCCATGACCGAGCTGCCGACGCCACCGTCCAGACGCGCGGTGCTGGGGGCCGTCGGAGCGATCGGCGCGGGAGCCGCACTCGGCACCAGCTCCCCCGCGGCCGCCTCCGCCCCCCGGCTCCCCGCCCCCTTCGACCCCGCCCCCGCCCGTGCCGCGCTGGAGCGCCTGCTGGCCGCCCACGCGCGGCAGTTCACGCTGGCCCCGTTGCCGTCGGGCCGGGAGCGCTTCGAGGTGACCGGCACGGCCGGCCGGATCGAGGTGGCGGGCACGAGCCCGGCGGTGCTGCTGACCGGTGTGCACTGGTACCTCAAGTACGTGTGCGGGGCCCACATCACCTGGAGCGCGCGCCATCTCGACCTCCCGGCCGCCCTCCCCGCGCCGAGCGCCCCGCTGCGGCGCTCCACCGCGCTCCCGCACCGCTTCGCGCTCAACGACACCAACGACGGCTACACCTTCCCGTACGCCGACTGGCCCTACTGGGAGCGGATGATCGACATCCTCGCCCTGCACGGCTGCAACGAGGTGCTGGTGATCGCCGGGCACGAGGCGGTCCACCACCGCGTCCTGCTGGACAGCGGCTACAGCGACGCCGAGGCGCGCGCCTGGCTGCCCGCCCCCTCCCACCAGCCGTGGTGGCTGCTGCAGAACCTGAGCGGGTACGGCGGCCCCCTCTCCCCCGCGCTGATCGCCGGGCGCGCCGCGCTGGGCAGGCGGATCTGCGACCGGCTGCGCGAGCTGGGCATGTCCCCCGTCCTGCCGGGCTACTACGGGGCCGTGCCCGGCGGCTTCACCGAGCGGAACCCGGACGCCCGCGTCGTCCCGCAGGGCGTGTGGCACGGCTTCGAGCGCCCCGACTGGCTCGACCCGCGCACCGGGGCCTTCGCCCGCACCGCGGCCTCCTTCTACCGCCACCAGCGTGAACTGTTCGGCGAGGCCGCGCACTTCAAGATGGACCTGCTGCACGAGGGCGGCACTGCGGGCGACGTCCCCGTCGCGGCCGCCGCCCGCGGCGTCGAGAAGGCGCTGCGCGCCGCGCACCCGGAGGCGGTCTGGGTGATCCTCGGCTGGGAGAACAACCCGGTCCCCGAGCTGCTCGACGCCGTCGACCGCGAGCGGATGCTGATCGTCGACGGCATCTCCGACCGCTTCGAGGGGATCACCGACCGGGAGAAGGACTGGGGCGGCACACCGTACGCCTTCGGCAGCATCCCGAACTTCGGCGGGCGCACGACGCTGGGCGCCAAGACCGACGTCTGGGAGGCGAAGTTCTTCGCGTGGCGGGACAAGCCCGGCAGCGCCCTGGCCGGGACGGCGTATCTGCCCGAGGCCGCCGACCGCGACCCGGCCGCCTTCGAGCACTTCTCGGAGCTGGCGTGGCACGAGGAGGTGCCGGACCGGGAGCGGTGGTTCCGCGCGTACGCCGACTTCCGCTACGGCCGCCGGGACGCCGCGGCCCGGGACGCGTGGGCGGCGCTGCGCGACACCGCGTACCGGCAGCACGCGCCCGGGCGCAGCGACCCGCACGACAGCCTCTTCGCCGCCCGCCCGGACCTGGCCACGGACCGGGCCGGGGAGTACGCGCCGGACGCCGTGTCGTACGACCCGGTCCGCTTCGACGCGGCGCTCACCGGCCTGCTGGCCGTCGGCGCGGACCTGCGCGGCCGCGACACCTACCGCTACGACCTGGCCGACGTCGCCCGCCAGGCGCTCGCGCACCGCAGCAGGCAGCTCCTCCCCGAGCTCCGGGCCGCCCACGGTCGCGGGGACCTGCCCGCCTTCCGGGCGCTCGCCGCGCTGTGGCTGAAGCTGATGGGCCTGGCGGAGGACGTCGCGGGCACCCACCGGGCGTTCCTGCTCGGGCCCTGGGACGCCGCCGCGCGGGCCATGGCCACCGGGCCGCAGGAGGCGGACGAGCTGGTGCGCACGGGCCGGGCGCTGCTGACCATATGGGGCGGACGGGCCACTTCCGACGGCGGCAAGCTGCACGACTACGCCAACCGCGACTGGCACGGCCTGCTGAGCGGCTTCTATCTGCCGCGCTGGCGGCGCTGGCTGGAGGAGCTGGAGGACGCGCTGCGCGAGGGCCGGCCGCCGCGGGCCGTCGACTGGTTCGCGGTGGAGGAGCCGTGGACGCGGGCGAGGACAGCGTACGCGCTGCGGCCGGTGGGCGACGCCTACGGCACGGCCGTACGCGTACGGGACACACTGGCGGCCGCCCCGTACCAGGGCGCGCTCTCCACCTCCGTGAGCCCGGCCGCCGTGCCGCCGGGCGGCACCGCCACGGTCACCGTCGCCCTCACCAACGTGAACGGCCTGCGGGCCACCGGCCGCGTCGACCTCGCCGTGACGGGCCTCAAGGCCGAGGCGCAGGGCCCCACTTCGGTGCCGGGCCTGCCGCCCGGCGGCACGGGCACGGTCCGCTGGCGCGTCACCGCGCCCGCCGCGCCGCTCGACCGCCCGCTGCGCCGGGTGCCGTACGAGGCGGGCGCGCTCTACGGCCCGCAGGGCGCGGCGCGGGTGCGGAGCGTACGGAGCGACGTGCTGTTCCTGGCGGGTCCGCTCGCCGCCGGGTGGCGTACGGTCAGCGGGAACGCCGCCGTCTTCGGCCAGTTGGAGGACGACCGCTTCGCGATCGACGGCTCCGGCGACGACCTGTGGAAGGGCACCGAGCAGTTCGGCGCGCTCTACCGCGCGGGCGCGCTGCGGGCGGGCGGCACCGCGACGGTACGGGTCGACTCGCAGACGGACACCGGCAGTTGGGCGCGTACGGGCATCATCGTGCGCGACGACCTGGCGGCGCGGTCGCCGGGGGCGGTGAACCTCGCGCTGACGCCGGGGCAGGGCGTGGTCCTGTCGTACGACGCGAGCGGCACCGGCGCGTTCGACACCTACCGGCGCGTCACCGGGGTGCGGGCACCCGCGTGGCTCAGGCTCGGGCGGATCGCCCCGGGGGTCTTCCGGGGCGAGTGCTCCACGGACGAGGGCGGGTCGTGGCGGACGGTCGCGGAGGTACGGGTTCCGGACGCGGCACCGGTGCAGGACGTGGGCCTCTTCCTGACCGCGGGCAACGACGGCGGCGGCGCGCGCGGGCTGGCGGAATTCAGCGGGTGGCGGCTCGGCTGACCGTACGCCCGGCACTCGAAGACGGGCCCGGTTTCCGCCGGACCCGGCCGGAGCGGGCCCGTTCGGACGATCATGGCTGCATGACCACACCCCGCACGCCCCGACGCCTCCCCCGCCTCGCCCCGGCCTATGTGGGCGCGCTCTCCCTCGCCTCGGCCGTCACGCACCACTGGCTCGCCCCGGCCGGCCGGGAGCGCCTGCTGAAGCGCTGTTCGACGAACGTCGACAATCTGGAGGGCGGGCGCTGGGACACCCTCGCCACCAGCGCCCTGGTCATGGAGGGGGCGATGGAACTGCCCTACGCCCTGCTGCTCCTGGCGGTCCTCGGCTACGCCGAGTACGCGTACGGCGCGTGGTGGGCGGCGGGCGCCTTCGCCCTGGGGCACGTCGGCGCGACCCTGCTGGTGTACGGCGGGCTGCGGGCCGTACGCACCTCACCGCGCACACGGTCCGCCACCGACGTCGGCCCGAGTTACGGTTACCACGCGGTCCTCGGCGCGCTCGGCGCACTGCTTCCACGGGGCGCCGCGCGCACGACCGCGTACGCCGCGCTCCTCGCGTTCGGCGTGCGTCCCCTGCTGCACAGGAGGCCGACGTTCACGGACGCCGGGCACCTGACCGCATTGGGACTGGGGGTGGCCCTGGGGCTGGGGTGCGAGCGCGCCCTCGGCTACCGTTCGGCACAATAACGGTAGATATCCGACAACGGGAGACGCGCCCATGCCGCAGTTCGACGCCTCGACCATCATCAATCTCCGCGACCTCGGCGGCATCGCGCTCGCCGGCAACTCGGCCGTCCGCCCCGGTCTGCTGCTGCGCTCCGGCCAGCTCGACCGGCTCGACCCGGAGCTCGACCCCGCGGTCGCGGCCCTCGGCATCCACACGGTCGTGGACCTGCGCACCGAGCACGAGCGGCACGAGCGCCCCGACCAGGTGCCCGCGGGCGCCCGGCTGATCGTCGCGGACGTGATGGCCGCCGGCATGTCGGGCACCGAGCGCGTGCCCGCCAAGCTCGACTCGGTGCTCGGCAACCCCGCCGTCGCGGACGAGCACCTCGGCAACGGCAAGGCCGAGAAGCTGCTCTGCGACGCCTACCGCGCCTTCGTGACCTCCGAGTCCGCCTGCGACGCGTACCGCACCCTGCTGTCGGCCCTCGCCGAGCCGGACTGCGGCCCCCTCCTCTTCCACTGCACCGCGGGCAAGGACCGCACGGGCTGGGCGGCCACCGTGATCCTGCTGCTCCTCGGCGCGGACGAGGCCACCGTCCAGGAGGAGTACCTCTCGGTCAACCCGGCCGTGCGCGCGGCGTTCGCCCCGCTCATCGACCGCTTCACCGAGGCGGGCGGCGACCCGGAGATCTCCGACGCGATCCTCGGCGTGCGGCCCGCTTACCTCGCGGCGGCGCTGGAGGAGATGGAGCGGGCGTACGGCGGGGTGGAGGCGTACGTCCGCGACGGGCTCGGCGTCCCGGACGAGGCGGTCCACCGCATCCGCGCGCGCT
This sequence comes from Streptomyces sp. NPDC051173, assembly GCF_040689515.1. NCBI lineage: Bacteria > Bacillati > Actinomycetota > Actinomycetes > Kitasatosporales > Streptomycetaceae > Streptomyces > Streptomyces sp. NPDC051173. Next base: position 92,696 of record NZ_JBFBBD010000010.1, on the reverse strand, counting down.
ACGTGGCCTGATGCCGCCGGCGGCCGGTGACCGGGTGCGGCCCGCCGCCTGATCGTCAACCCGCGGCGCGGCGGGCGCCGCGCGGCGGCGGTGCGGGAACGACGGCCCGCGCGCTTTCCACCAGGGCCGACCACGGGGACCCGGTCACCCGACGGGCGCGAGGTGACCATCTCACCATTCACTCGTTCTACGGATCGTGGAGCAGCAAGCGACAGCCCCCCGGACCGTCCCGCCCGTCGACGTCGAGCAGGCGGAGGCCGCGCTCATCGAGCACTACCCGCGTCTCGTGAGGCTCGGGTATCTCGTGCTGCCGCCCGCCCTGGGCCGCAACCGCCGGGTCCTCACCGCGCACGCCCTCGTGCAGCGCGCCCTGCCCCGCAACAGGGTCACCGAGGCCGAGCTCGCCGGACTGGCCGTGCCCGCCCCGCGCGGGAGCTCCGGATCCCCGGGCGACCCGGGCTACGCGTATGTGCGGCAGCGGGTGCTGCGGGCCGCGCTGGAGGCGGGCCGCCCGCGCGGGCGGTGGCAGCTGCCGAAGCCGGGCAAGCTCCCCCCGCTGCTGCCGCAGGTGTGGGGGCTGAGACTCTTCCCCCGCTCCGGCGGCGCCGACGAACTCGCCCTGGACCAGGCCCTCGCCGCCCTCTCCGGGCCCGGCCGGGCCGCGTACGTGCTGCGCGCCCTGGAGCTGCCGTCCGACCGTGACGTCCGGCAGGCGCTCAAGGCGGCGGGCGTCGAGGACCCGGCGTCCGCCCTCATCGAGGCGGACGGGCTGCGCACGCCGGCCGGGAGCAGGGACGCGTCGCTGCTGGAGTCGATGGAGTTCGACCCCTGCTCCCTCCAGGCGCGGCCGACGGACCTGATGCGCCGCCGCCAGCACGGCCGGGCGGCCCTCGCGGCGGCCGCGGCGGCCGCCGTGTGCGGCACGCTGCTGGTGCTGCCGGGCAGCGGCTGGGGCCCGGACGGCGCCGCCGCTCCCCCGTACGCGCAGAACGCCTCGGCCCAACAGGCCCTGGACCCCGCCAAGTTGACCCGAGCGAGCGCCGACGCGTGGAAGCGCGCCGACCGCTCCGGCTTCGCCGTCTGGCCCGCCCGCGGCAGCCGCACAGACGACCAGGCGCTGCTGCGCCGGGCCCTCGCCGTGTGGGCGCGGCCGGGCGGCGGCGTGCGGGTGACCGCCACGCCGGGCACCGCCACCGGCCCGGCCGCGGGCCCCCCGCAGCTGCTGTACGCGGGCGAGGTCGGCCAGGCGGCGGTCGTGGTGTTCCACGACGGGCTGCGCCTGGTGCGCTACGCCGAGGCCAGGAACGGCGACACCGGTGGCGCGGCCCTGGACTTCGCCCGCGCGGACGCGGCCGACGAGGATTCCGCGACCGCGGTCGTGGTCGGCCGGGCCGACAGCGATGTCCGCTATCTGACGGCCCCTTGGGTGAGCGAGGTCTCGGTGCGCGACCTCCTCAAGCCCGGCGACAGCGCGCGGCCCCTGCGCACGGCCGCGGACGGGGTGACCGACCCGACCATCAGCCCGGCCTCGGCGAGCGACTGCCACAGCTGGCCGGCCCTCCAGATGGGCGGGCGCCTGGTGACCGACCTCGGCGAGCTGACCCCGGCCCGGCTCACCACGGGCGCCCCCGGCGAGCGGCACGACGTCACCGGCCCTGCCGCCCGCGCCGACTGGGCGCACACCGCCTGCCACTTGCAGACCATGCGGGCGCAGGGCGTGCGCTCGGTGAACTCCTGGTCCTTCGCGACCCAGCCGCTGCCCGGTGGCACGGCGGGCAGCGCGGAGTGGCTGTGCACCCGGGCCGAGACGTGGCGCGGCGTGGGGAGCCGGGTGCTGGCGCTGTTCCAGCCGCCGGGCACCCGGCCGGGCGCGGCGAGCCCGCCCGTCGGCCGCGCCGAGGACTCCCCCGCGTGCGGCGAGCGCGACCCGCACGCGCTGTCGGGCGTGCTGTGGAAGTCGCCCGGCGGCAATTGGTACGCGCTCGCGGCCGGCAGCGACGACGTGCAGTCGATCACCGCTTCCGGCGCGGTGCAGACCACCGCCCCCGGCCGGCTGCTGGCCGTCCCGGCGAAGCCCGGCTCCCGGACGGCGCTCACCGCGCGGCTGACCGACGGGAAGAAGCTCACGCCCGTCCAGTGACGGGCCCCAGGTGACGAACGCCCCTTGCCCGCCCGCCTCCTGGGCGCCACCCGCCCCTGCGGGCTGCCATTAGTATGACCGCCATGACGAACCGGGTACGGCGCAGGATGGCGGTCGAGCAGCGACGTGAGCAACTGATCGCGGTCGCTCTCGACCTGTTCGGCCATCGCCGCCCGGACGACGTCTCCATCGACGAGATCGCAGCGGCGGCCGGGATATCCCGGCCGCTCGTCTATCACTACTTCCCCGGCAAGCAGAGCCTGTACGAGGCGGCGCTGCGCCGGGCGGCGGACGAGCTCGCCGCGCTCTTCGACGAGCCGCGCGAGGGTCCGCTGGGCGAGCGGCTCGCGCGGGTGATGAACCGCTTCTTCGGCTTCGTCGAGGAGCACGGCACGGGCTTCACCGCCCTGATGCGCGGCGGCCCGGCGGCCGGGAGCAGCCGGACCTGCGCGGTGATCGACGGAGTGCGGCAGGCGGCGTACGCCGAGGTGCTGCACCACCTCGGCGTGCAGTCGCCGCCCCCGCGGCTGGAGCTGGCCGTCCGCTCCTGGATCTCCCTGACGGAGACGACGGCCCTGCTCTGGCTGGACGACCGCCGCATCCCCCGCGCGGAGCTGGAGCGCCAGCTCGTCCACGACTTCGTGGCACTCACGGCGGTGAGCGCGGCGTACGACGAGGACATGGCGGAGGTCCTCCGCCACATGCTCGCCGACGAGTCGGACCTCGGCCCCTTCACGGACCTCCTCACCCGCCTCTCCACACTGGCCCCGCTGCCGGTCTGAGGGGCTTCACTCCTCAACCCCCTTGTCGGAAGACCGCCACCGTGCGCCCCGGCACCGTGAGGGTGCCCGATGTGCGGTCGTACGACGCCGACTTGACCACCGGGTCGGATCCCGCGGCCTGGATCGGGTGGAGGGTGTACGGCGTTCCCGCGAGGGTGGGGAGTTGCTGGGCGCGGCGGTCGGGGGTGGCGTTCAGGACGACGAGCAGGCTGCCGAGCCGCATCGTGATCACGCCCGGTGTCTCGTCCTTGCCGGAGAGCGGGAAGGCGAGGTCCGTCTGGACCCCGGCGGCCGTGGTGTGGCTGAACGCCTTCTCCGTCGTGCGGATCCGCAGCAGGTCGCGGTAGGCGGCGGAGGCCGCCTCCATGGGCGGGCAGCCGGGGCGCAGGGCCGGGTCGGCGAGGAGGGGGCGCGCATAGGGCCACTTGGCCGCGTTGTCCGCGGCCGGGGGCAGGCCGCGGCCGAAGCCGTTGCCGTCGGCGCAGTCCCAGTGGATCGCGTTGAACCAGTCGCCGCTGTCGAAGGAGTTGCGGTCCAGCGACTTGGAGCGCAGGAGGTCCGTACCGGCCTGGGAGAGCGCGGGACCCTGGGACAGCGCGGCGGTGGCCATGGCGAGGACCTGCATGCGCGCCCGGTCGGCCGGAGCGGTGCGCTGCGGGAGTTTGAAGGCGAGGGCGTCGTAGAGGGTCTCGTTGTCGTGCGCGTCCACGTAGGCGAGGGCGTCGCCGGGGGCGGCGGCGTAGCCGGCGGGCGCGCCGTTGTAGTCGACGTCCGAGCCGCGGACGCTCCGGCCGGCGGAGTCCGTGAAGCGGTACGCGGCGAGGTTGCCTGTGAGGCCCACCTTGATGAGGTCCTGGGCGTGCAGGAGGCGGGCCCGCTGTTCCCCGGGGGTGCCGGGGGTCGCGCCGTTGGGGTCGGTGTAGAGGCCGGAGGCGAAGCCCTGGACGCGCGGGTCCGCGCCGAAGGGGCCGCCGCCGCGGACGGCGTCGCGGGCGCGGTCGGAGAAGGTCGCGATGCCGGTGCCCGCCATGTTCCTCTGGGTGGCCTGGACGAAGCGGGCGTCGTTCGCGACCTCGCCGAAGTTCCATCCCTCGCCGTAGAGGACGATCGCCTTGCCGTCGACACCGTCCTTGGCGGGCGTGAGCGCGTCGAGGGCCTCGCGCACGGCCAGGATGTTCGCCTTGGGGTGGTGGCCCATGAGGTCGAAGCGGAAGCCGTCGACCTTGTAGGCCTTGGCCCAGGTGACCACGGAGTCCACGACGAGCTTGCCCATCATGGCGTGTTCGGGCGCGGTGTTGGCGCAACAGGTGGAGGTGGCGACGGTGCCGTCGTCCAGCAGCCGCTGGTAGTAGCCGGGGACGACGCGGTCGAGCACGGAGCGGGGATCCTGCCCGGACGCGGCCGTGTGGTTGTAGACGACGTCCATGACGGTGCGCAGCCCGGCCCCGGCCAGGCCCTGGACCATCTGCCGGAATTCGAGGGTGCGGCGGGGGCCGTCCGGGTCGGAGGCGTAGCTGCCCTCGGGGACGGTGTAGTGCAGCGGGTCGTAGCCCCAGTTGTACGCGTCGCGGGCGGCTGTCCGCCCCACGCACTCCTGCTGCCGCTCGGAGTCGGCGGGCAGGGCGGCGAGGTCACAGTCGGGTGTGGCCTGGTCGGCGCGTTTCTCGGGGACGGTGGCGAAGTCGAAGGCGGGCAGCAGGTGGACGTAGGAGGTGCCCGCGTCGGCGAGGTCCTTCAGGTGGCGCATGCCGGCCGAGGTCCGGTCGGTGAAGGCGAGGTACTGCCCCGGGTGCGCCGAGGTGCGGTCCGCGACGGAGAAGTCGCGGATGTGCAGCTCCTGGATGCGCGCGTCGCGCAGGGGCACGGCCCGGGGCTTGCGGAGCCCCTGCCAGCCCGGCGGGGCGAGGGCGGGGTCGGCGAGGTCGGTGACCACGCTGCGCGCGGAGTCCGCGGTGAGGGCGGTGGAGCAGGGGTCGGTGACGAGGTTGGTGACCGTCTTCCGTACGGTCGGGGCCCAGACGGTGACCGCGTACCGGTAGGGCTTGCCGGTCCACTCGCGGGGGCCGGTGACGCTCCACACGCCGCTGGTGGCGTCGCGCCTCATGGGCACGGTGCGGCCGTCGAGTTCGAGGGCGACGCGACGCGCCGTGGGCGCCCAGACGGAGAGGGTGGGGCGGCCGTGGTGGAAGGCGGGGCCGAGCTCGGCCTTGGCCGCGGGCGCGGCGTAGAGGTCGTCGAGGACGCCGGGTATCTGCACGCCGGCAGTGATGTCATCGGTGACGGCGGCGAGTTGGCCTCGCAGCGCGTCGGGGACGTGCGACCGGTCGCCGGGCGCGATACGGAAGGCGTCGTAGGCGGCGAGGTGGGGGTACTTCGCACGCTGGCCCGAGGTGAGCCCGCCGGGCTGCGGGGTGAGGGCGAAGGTGCCGGTGCCGTGGACGAGCCGGTGGGGGTGGGTGGGGTCGCCGAGGTTCTTGGGCCAGGCGACGGTGGTGCGGTCGATCCATTGGACGGCGGCTTGGGGTGGGGCGGGGGCGGGGTTCGCGTGGGTGGTGGCGGCTGCGAGTGGCAGCAGCAAACCGATGGTTGCTGCCACGGTGACCAGGCGTCTCATGGGGCTCCTTCGCTGAGGTGGGTGGACGGTTTTTGCCCGCGTGGGGGCTCTGCCCCAGGCCCGGTTGCGGGTGGGTCTCGCCTGCGGCGCTTTGTTCCCCAACCCCGCCCCTTCCCGAAACTGGAGCTGCGCCCCAGACCCCGCAACACGCTTCGCGCGTTGTCCTCAAACGCCGGACGGGCTGGATATGCGGCTACGGTCCGCACCATCCAGCCCGTCCGGCGTTTGAGGACGCTCCCGAAGGGAGCTCCCGCCGCAGGCGGCAACGGGCCTGAGGTTCGGGCTCTGGGGCTTGCCCCCAGTTTCGGGAAGGGGCGGGGCTGGGGAAAAATCCCTACGGGGCACACATACGCGCACCCACATGCAGCGCCAGCGCCGTGTTCGGGGCGACCGTCGCCGCGAACGTGCCGTCCGGGGCCACCGCCACCCGCCGTCCGCTCTGCACATCGCAGTAATCACCCGCGGGCAGGGACGACTTGAACGTGCGGCTCAGCGCGAACGACTCGTGGTTGACGACCACATAGCCCTTGTCGCCGCGCCCGAACGCGATCGCCTGGTATCCGTTGTCCCACCAGTCGCCCACCGCCGCGCCCCGAGTCGCGTTGCGGAAGGCCACCATGGACTTGATCTCGGGCCATTTGTGCTGACACTTCCAGCCGTCCTGCCAACAGGCGGTCACCGAGCCGCCGTTGGGCGGTCCGGCGTCACGGTCGGTGAATTCGTAGCCGGAATGGACGTCGGGGGAACCGTAGGGCCAGGCGAGCATGAAGACGTTGGCGAGGGTGTAGTTGGCCCCGTCCTTGTAGCTGAGGGTGTCGCCGTTGCGCTCCGTGTCCCAGTTGTCGGTGAAGACGGACGCCTGGGCGCCGGGCAGATAGCCCCAGCCCTCGCCGAAGTTCTTCAGATAGGCCAGCCGCTCGCCGGTGAAGACGCGCTTGAGGTCGCGTGCGTAGCGGAACTCCTGGACGTCACCGTTGCGCAGGTACTCGTCCGGCTGGACCGCCTCGCCCGCTCCGTAGATCGTCTCCTGCTTCCAGTAGACGTCGGGTCTGCTCAGCCGGGACTTGATCGCGGCGAGGTCCTCGGTGGCGATGTGCTTGGCAGCGTCGATGCGGAAGCCGTCGACGCCGAGCGAGAGCAGGTCGTCGAGGTAGGCGGCGATGCGGTCGCGTACGCGCTCCGCGCCGGTGTCGAGGTCGGCCAGGCCCACGAGTTCGCAGTTCTGGACGTCGCCGCGGTCGCGGTAGTCGCTGACGGGCTTGCGGCAGCCGTGGAAGTCCCGGTCCTCGTACGTGCCCGGGTAGTCGTACTTCGTGTATACGGTGCCGCCGGTGCCCGTGCCGGAGCCCGCGGCCATGTGGTTGACGACGGCGTCGGCGACGACCTTGACCCCGGCGGCGTGGCAGGTGTCGACCATGTTCTTCAGCGCGGCGCGGTCGCCGAGCCGCCCGGCGACGCGGTAGCCGACGGGCTGGTAGGAGGTCCACCACTGCGGGCCCTGGATGTGCTCCTGGGGCGGGGAGACCTGGACGTATCCGTAGCCGGCCGGGCCGAGGGTGTCCTTGCACTCCTTGGCGACGGAGGCGTAACTCCACTCGAAGAGCACGGCGGTGACGTCGCGTTCGCCGGGGGCCGCCGCCCGCGCGGGCGGGGCGCAGGTGAGGGTTCCCGCCACCAGGGCGGCGACGGCGAGCAGCGCTCTCCGGCCGGTGCCGGGCAGGGCGAAGGGGGGCATGGCGCCTCCTGAGGGGGGTGGCCGGTTCCTGATGAACCGGGACATAACAGCCTGGTACGGCAACGCACCGCATCCAGCAGGCCGATGAAGGTTCTTGCTCTTCTTGCTGCAACTTCCGGTCCGCACGACCGCGACAACCGCCGCGCACGAGACCGTACGAGGCCGGTAGCCGCCGGTCAACCCTTGGGACACGGTCCGGTTACGACCCGGAAATCTCGCCGTTTCGTTCTTGCAAACCCTTTCGCAAGAGATTTCAGCCTGTTAACTTCCTCCACAGCTCGGGCCGTCCGCGACTGGTCGGCCTCCTTGATGAGGAGATCCATATGCGAAGAGGCATATCGGTTGCGGCCGTCATCGGCGCGCTGGCCCTGACCGCGACCGCCTGCGGCGGTGACGGCGGTGGTGACGGCGGCGACGGATCCAAGGCGGCGAACGACCCGGGCAGCGTGAGCGGGACGGTCACCTGGTGGGACACCTCGGACGCCACCAACGAGGCACCGGCCTTCAAGAAGCTGGTGTCGGCCTTCGAGGCGAAGTACCCCAAGATCAAGGTCGATTACGTCAACGTCCCCTTCGACCAGGCGCAGCAGAAGTTCAAGACCGCGGCGTCCACGGGCAAGGGCGCGCCGGACGTGCTGCGCTCGGACGTCGGCTGGACCCCGGGCTTCGCCCAGCTCGGCTACCTCAAGGACCTCACCGGCACGCCCGCGCTCGACAAGCCCGACGACTTCCTCGACGGGCCGCTGAAGAACGCCGCGTACCAGGGCAGGACGTACGGCGTCCCCCAGGTCACGGACACGCTCGGGCTGCTCTACAACAAGGAGCTCTTCCGGAAGGCCGGCATCGACAAGCCCCCGGCCGACTGGGCAGCGGTCAAGGAAGCCGCCCTGAAGATCAAGGACAGGACGGGCGCCGAGGGCATCGGCCTCAGCCCGGACAGCTACTACTCGCTGCCCTTCCTCTACGGCGAGAAGAGCGACATGGTCGACGCCGCGGACAAGAAGATCACCATCTCCGACGCCGCGTCCCTCAAGGGCATCGAGACGGCCGTCGACCTGGTGAAGTCCGGTGCGGCGCCGAAGCCGGCGGGCACGGACGGCTACAACGCGCTCAAGACCGACTTCAAGAACGGCAAGCTGGCGATGCTCGTCGACGGGCCGTGGGCGACGAAGGAGATCTTCGGCGGCGACGCGTACAAGTCGAGGGACAACCTGGGGATCGCGCCGATCCCGGCCGGCTCCACGGGCACGGCGGGGGCGCCGGTCGGCGGGCACAACCTCGTCGTCTACGCGGGGTCGAAGAACTTCGACGCGTCCTACCTCTTCACGCGGTTCATGACCGAGGCCACCCAGCAGGAGTCGGTGTCGTCGGCGATCGGGGTGCTGCCGACGCGGAAGTCGGCCTACACGGCCGAGGTGCTGGCCGATCCGGTGCGGAAGTCCTTCTACGAGGCGCTGGGCAAGGCGCACGCGCGGCCGCAGATCCCGCAGGGCGGGGACCTCTTCACGGACTGGCTCCAGCACTACACGAAGATCCTGACGCTGAAGGAGTCGCCGAAGGAGGGCCTGGACGCGACGGCCAAGGCGTGGCAGGGGGCGCTGCTGAAGGACTGGTCGGTGCGGAAGTAGGGGCCGGGGGTCTCCCCCGCCCGCCCCTTCCCGGCCGCATCCGGTATGCGGCTCCGCCCCCCGGTCCTCTCCTACGAAAGCCGCCCACCATGACCGCAGCAGTCTCCGAAACCGGCAGCCCTCCCACGTTGTTCACACGGCTCCGGCGGTCCTTCGACACGCACTGGTACGCCTGGGCCATGGTCCTGCCCGTGGTCGTCGTGCTGGCGGTGCTCGTCGGGTATCCGCTGGGGCGCGGGATCTATCTGTCCTTCACCGACGCCGACGAGGCCAACGTCGGCCGGACCATCGGCGTCAACCACATCGCGTCGACGTACAAGTACGTCGGCCTCGACAACTACTGGAAGGTGCTCTCGGGGCAGGAGGGCCACTTCTACTCCCGGCTGGGCTGGACCGTCGTGTGGACCGCGTCGTGCGTGTTCCTGCACTACACGATCGGCCTCGGGCTGGCCCTGCTGCTCAACAGGCCGATGCGGTTCCGGGCGCTCTACCGCGTGCTGCTGATCCTGCCGTGGGCGGTGCCGGCGTTCGTCGCGACGTTCTCGTGGCGGCTGATGTTCAACGAGAAGTACGGCGTCTTCAACGCCTTCCTGACCAAGCTCGGCCTGGACCCCGTCGACTGGCTCGGGGACTCCACGCTCCAGAAGGTGTCGGCCGTCGCGGTCAACGTATGGCTGGGCGTGCCGTTCATGATGGTGGCGATACTCGGCGGACTCCAGGCGATACCCAGGGAGTTGCACGAGGCGGCCGAGATGGACGGGGCGTCGCCCTGGCAGCGGTTCCGGCACGTGACGCTGCCGGGCCTCAAGCCGGTGAGCGGCACCGTGATCCTGCTGGGTGTCATCTGGACGTTCAACATGTTCCAGGTGATCTACCTGCTGATCGGGCAGGGCGCGAGTTCCGACAGCGAGATCCTCGTGACATACGCCTACCGCCTGGCCTTCCAGGGGGTGCGCGACTACGCGGGCTCCGCCACGTACGGCATCCTCATCCTCTCGCTGCTGCTGGTCTTCGCCGTCTTCTACCGCCGGATGCTCTCTCGACAGGAGGGGACCACGCGATGAGCTCCACCACCCCACGGGCCCGCGGCGAGCGGTCGCGCGGCGCCTCGGCCGCCCTGCACACGGCGCTGGCCCTCGCGAGCCTGGTCGCGGTCTTCCCCGTGCTGTTCGTCGTCTTCGTCTCGCTGCGCGGCCGCGACGGCTGGCAGGAGCCGACGCGCTTCGTCGGCTTCGGCCTCTCCAACTACTCCCACATCCTGGGGCACACCAAGTTCCTGACGTGGTTCGGGAATTCGGTGATCGTGGCGGTGGGCGCCACCCTGCTCGGGGTGTTCGTCGCGGCGACGGCCGGCTACGCCGTGTCGCGGATGCGCTTCCCCGGGCACAGGCCGCTGATGTGGACCTTCCTGATCGTGCAGATGTTCCCGATGGCGGTGCTGATCGTGCCGCTGTACAACATTCTGGGTGAGCTCGAACTCCTGGACTCCTACACCGGTCTGATCGTCACCTACTGCTCGGTGTCCGTACCGTTCTGCGCCTGGATGCTCAAGGGGTACTTCGACACCATTCCCGCCGAGATCGACGAGGCGGGCCGGGTGGACGGGCTGAGCCCGTTCGGCACCTTCTGGCGGCTGATCCTGCCGCTCGCCCGGCCCGGCCTGGCCGTCACCGCCTTCTACTCCTTCATCACCGCCTGGGGCGAAGTCGCCTTCGCCACCCAGTTCATGAGCAGCGAGGAGCACTACACCCTCGCGGTCGGGCTCCAGACCTTCGTCGGCCAGCAGAAGGCCGAGTGGGGTCTGATGACGGCCGCGGCGGTCCTGATCACCGTCCCCGCGGCCGCCGTCTTCTTCATCGCCCAGCGGCACCTGGTCGCCGGGCTGACCGCCGGTGGCACCAAGGGCTGACCCGGCCCCGGGGTGCGTCACCGGACGCGTCTACCGCGCGTTGACACCTTCGTACCGCCCGCACCACCCGTACGGCCCTTCGCACCGCCTGTTCTCCGTGACCGCACTTTTCGACCTAGGGAAGTACATGACCCAGGATCTCGCGCCCTCCGTCCGCCCGGCCGCCGACTCCTCGTCCGCGCACGCGGAGGGCTGGTGGCGCAGCGCCGTCATCTATCAGGTGTACGTGCGCTCGTTCGCCGACAGCGACGGTGACGGCATCGGCGATCTGCGGGGGATCCGGCAGCGGCTGCCGTATCTGGCGGAGCTGGGGGTGGACGCGGTGTGGCTGACGCCGTTCTTCGCGTCGCCGCAGGCGGACGGCGGTTACGACGTGGCGGACTACCGCGCGGTGGACCCGCTGTTCGGTGAGCTGTCGGACGCGGACGACCTGGTGCGGGAGGCGCACCGGCTGGGTCTGCGGATCATCGTCGACATCGTGCCCAACCACACCTCCGAGCAGCATGTGTGGTTCCGAGCCGCGCTCGCGGACCGTCCGGGGGGGACGGCCCGCGAGCGCTACCACTTCCGGCCCGGCAAGGGCGCGGCGGGCGAACTCCCGCCCAACGACTGGGAGTCCGTCTTCGGCGGGCCGGCCTGGACGCGCACGTGCGGCCCGGACGGCACGCCGGGCGAGTGGTATCTCCACCTCTTCGCGCCCGAGCAGCCGGACCTCAACTGGGAGAACCAGGAGGTCCGGGAGGAGTTCGCGTCCGTGCTGCGGTTCTGGCTGGACCTGGGGGTGGACGGCTTCCGGATCGACGTGGCGCACGGCATGGTCAAGGCGCCGGGGCTGCCGGACATCGGCCGCAAGGAGCAGGCGAAGCTGATCGGCGCGCAGGTGCTGCCGTTCTTCGACCAGGACGGGGTGCACGAGATCCACCGCTCGTGGCGGGCCCTGCTGGACTCCTACGAGGGCGAGCGGATCGGGGTGGCCGAGGCGTGGGCGCCGACCTCGGAGCGGCTGGCGCTGTACGTGCGCCCCGACGAGCTGCACCAGGCCTTCAACTTCCAGTTCCTGACGTGCGCATGGGACGCGGACGCGATGCGTACGGTGATCGACGAGTCGCTGGCGGCCACGCTGTCGGTGGGCGCGCCGACGACCTGGGTGCTCTCCAACCACGACGTGGTGCGGCACGCCACCCGCTACGGCGCCGGTGAGCCGGGGCTGCGGCGGGCGCGGGCGGCGGCGCTGCTGATGCTGGCGCTGCCGGGCTCGGCGTACGTCTACCAGGGCGAGGAGCTGGGCCTGCCGGAGGTCGTGGACCTGCCGGACGAGGTGCGCCAGGACCCGGCGTTCTTCCGGGGCGACGGCCAGGACGGCACCCGGGACGGCTGCCGGGTGCCGATCCCGTGGTCGGGCGAGGAGGCTCCGTACGGCTTCGGGCCGGGCGGCAGCTGGCTGCCGCAGCCCGAGCGGTGGCGGGAGCTGTCGGTGGCGGCGCAGTCGGGCGACCCTCGCTCGACGCTGGAGCTGTACCGCTCGGCGCTGACGCTCCGCCGCGAACTGCCGGGTCTCGGCGACGGGGAGATGGTCTGGCTGGACGCGCCGGAGGGGGTGCTGGCGTTCTCGCGGCCCGGTTTCTTGTGCACGCTCAACACCCTGGGCGAGGAGGTGGAGCTGCCGGTCCCGGGGCGTCCGGTGCTGGCGACGTCGGCGCTGGCCATCGTCTTCCCGGAGGGGCGCAGCGCGGCCGGCACGGTCCGGATCCCCGCCGATTCCTGCGTCTGGTGGGCAGTCTGAGATGCGACCGGTAAGGTCCAGTCCTGTGACCGCCCGGCTTGCCGATATCGCAGCGCAGGCGGGTGTCAGCGAAGCAACCGTCAGCCGCGTCCTCAACGGGAAGCCGGGGGTGGCCGCCGCCACCCGCCAGTCCGTGCTGGCCGCGCTCGACGTGCTGGGCTACGAGCGGCCCGTCCGGCTGCGGCAGCGCAGCGCGGGCCTGGTCGGGCTGATCACCCCGGAGCTGGACAACCCCATCTTCCCGGCGTTCGCGCAGGTCATAGGGCAGGCGCTGACCCGGCAGGGGTATACGCCGGTGCTGGCCACGCAGACGCCGGGCGGCTCCACGGAGGACGAGCTGACCGAGATGCTGGTGGACCGGGGGGTCGCCGGGATCATCTTCGTCTCCGGGTTGCACGCGGACACGTCCGCGGATATGCAGCGCTACGAGCGCCTGCGCGCCCAGGGCGTGCCGTTCGTGCTCATCAACGGCTTTTCGGCCAAGGTGCGGGCGCCCTTCGTCTCCCCCGACGACCGGGCCGCGGTCCGGCTCGCCGTCACCCATCTGGCCGCACTGGGCCACCGGCGCATCGGACTGGCGCTGGGGCCGCGGCGGTACGTGCCGGTGCAGCGGAAGGTCGAGGGCTTCCTGGCGGCCATGCGGGAGGAGCTGGGGGTGGCGGAGGCCGGGGCGGCGGAGTCGGTCGAGCACTCGCTCTTCAGCCTGGAGGGCGGCCAGGCGGCCGCCTCCGCGCTCCTGGACCGCGGCTGCACGGCCGTGGTGTGCGCGAGCGACATGATGGCGCTGGGCGTGGTGCGCGAGGCCCGCAGGCGGGGCCTCACGGTCCCGCGCGACGTCTCGGTGGTCGGCTTCGACGACTCGCCCCTCATCGCCTTCACGGACCCGCCGCTGACCACGATCCGGCAGCCGGTGCAGGCGATGGGGCAGGCGGCGGTGGGGGCGCTGCTGGAGGAGGTCGGCGGTACGCCGGCGCCGCACAGCGAATTCGTGTTCCTGCCGGAGTTGGTGGTCCGGGGTTCAACGGCTTCGGCGCCGGGCACGGTCCGTGGCGGCGCGGACACGCGACTTCCCGAACAGGCCCGCACAGACGCGCGTACGGGCGCTCGTACGGTGCTGCCGAATCAGGCGCAAAGCGGCGAAGACCAGTCTTGGGGATGATCTGCCGCGGGCCGCCGTCTGGCAGACTGGTTGGCTATGGGTGAAGCGACAGTAAGGCAACTGGAAGGCCGCACGGCCGCCCCGCCACCCACCGAGGAGCGAGCGGACCGGCCGTCGGCGGAACGTGCCACTCAGCGAAAACCCGTCTCGTGGAAGCCGCGTTCACCGCGCCGGCCGCGCCTGTGGTTCGAGGTGCTGCTCATCGCGGTGAGCTACTGGACGTATTCGCTTGTGCGCAACGCCGTGCCCGAGCAGCGGGCGGCGGCGCTGCGCAACGCCGACTGGGTCTGGCGCACCGAGAACTCCCTGCACATCGCCGTCGAGCACACCGTCAACCACGCGGTCAATTCGGTGACGTGGCTGATCGTGGGGATGAACTACTACTACGCCACCCTGCACTTCGTGCTCACGATCGGGGTGCTGGTGTGGCTCTACCGCTGGCACCCCGGCCGCTACGCCGCGGCCCGGCTGGTCCTCTTCGCCACCACCGGCGTCGCGTTGCTCGGCTACTACCTCTGTCCGCTGGCCCCGCCACGGCTGATGAACAACGTGGGTTTCATCGACACGGTCGTGGTGCACCACACGTGGGGCTCGATGGCCTCGGGCAATCTGGCCGACATGTCCAACCAGTACGCGGCGATGCCGTCGATGCACATCGGGTGGTCGACGTGGTGCGGTGTCACCATCGCGATGCTGGCCCGGCCCGTGTGGGTGCGGGTGCTGGGCGCGCTGTACCCGGTGGCGACGCTGGTGGTGATCGTGTCCACCGCGAACCACTTCTGGCTGGACGCGGTGGGCGGCCTGCTCTGCCTCGCGTTCGGCTTCGCGCTGTCCTACGCCTGGTACCGCGCGTTCCCGTACCGCCTGGCCCGCCATGTGGCTGGGCCGCCACGCTGAGGCCACGCTTCTGCGGGCCGTCCGCCGCCTGCGGCGGGAACGCCCTTCGGGCGTGTCCTCAAACGCCGGACGGGCTGAATTGCGCACCCACATCGGCCATATCCAGCCCGTTGGGGGCACCTCCCAGCGTTAGCTGGGGGAGATTGAGGACACCGCCGCGCAGCGGTGGTGCGGACGACAACCACCCGCACCCGACCACAAGACCCGCCAGCCGATGTCACGCCCCGTAAAACCGCTCCTCGACCACCGCGCGGGCCCGTCTCGTGACGCGGCGGTAGTCGTCGAGCATCTCCCCCACGTGGCCCGGCTCGTAGCCGAGGTAGCGGCCGACGGCGGCCAGCTCGCGGCTGTGCGAGGGGAAGGTGTCGCCGGCCCGGCCGCGTACGAGCATCACGGCATTGCGGACGCTCGTGGCGAGCACCCACGCGTCATCCAGTATGGCCGCCTCCTCCGCGCTCAGCAGCCCGGCCGCGCAGGCCGCGTGGAGGGCCTCGCGGGTGCGGGTCGTGCGCAGGCCCGGCTCGGCCCAGCCGTGGCGCATCTGGAGGAGCTGCACGGTCCACTCCACGTCCGACAGGCCGCCGCGCCCCAGCTTGGTGTGGGTGGTGGGGTCGGCGCCGCGTGGCAGCCGCTCGGACTCCATGCGGGCCTTGAGCCTGCGGATCTCGCGTACGGCGTCCTCGCCCAGGCCCTCGGCGGGGTAGCGCAGGGGGTCGATCAGCTCGACGAACCGCTGCCCCAGCCCGGCATCGCCCGCGACCGGCTCGGCGCGCAGCAGGGCCTGGCTCTCCCACACCAGCGACCAGCGGCGGTAGTAGGCGGCGTAGGAGCCGAGGCTGCGCACGATGGGCCCGGACTTGCCCTCGGGCCGCAGGTCGGCGTCGACGAGCAGCGGCGGGTCGGTGGTGGGCAGTTGCAGGAGCCTGCGCATCTCGGTGGCGACGGCGAAGGCGGCGCGGGCGGCCTCCTCGTCGCCGGCGCCCTCGCGGGGTTCGTGGACGAAGAGCACGTCGGCGTCCGAGCCGTAGCCCTGCTCGTGGCCGCCGAAGCGGCCCATGCCGATGACCGCGAAGCGGGCGGGGAGGGTGTCGCCCCACTCGGCGCGCACGGCGGCGCGCAGCGCCCCGGCGACGGCGGCGGCGTTGAGGTCGGAGACGGCGGCGCCGACGGTGTCGACCCGCAGGTGGGTGTCCTTGACCTCGGGCTCGCGGCCGTGCACGGAGGTGCCGTTGCCGCTCCCGGCGGGCCCGTACGCGCCGATGATGTCCGCGGCGGCGGTGCGGAAGAGCTCGCGGCGGCGCACCCCGCGGACGGCCACGATCGCCGCCTCGGCGTCCGCCGCGCGGCCCACCGCTGACAGCACCTCCTGCTCCAGGGCCTCCCGGCCGCGCGGGCGCAGCCCTTCGGGGTCGCCGAGGAGGGCGACGGCCTCGGGCGCGCGCAGCAGCAGGTCGGGGGCGAGGCGGCCGGCGGACAGCACCCGGGCGAGGTTCTCGGCGGCGGCGCCCTCGTCGCGCAGCAGCCGCAGGTACCAGGGGGTCCGGCCGAGGGCGTCGGAGACCTTGTGGAAGTTCAGCAGCCCGGCGTCGGGGTCGGCGGAGTCCGCGAACCAGCCGAGGAGCACGGGCAGCAGGGTGCGCTGGATCGCGGCCTTGCGGCTCACCCCGGAGGCGAGCGCCTCCAGGTGGCGCAGGGCGGCGGCGGGGTCGGCGTAGCCGAGGGCCTCCAGGCGGTGGCCGGCGGCCTTGGCGCTCAGCCGGATCTCGCCGGGCTCCAGTTGGGCGACGGCGTCGAGCAGCGGGCGGTAGAAGAGCTTCTCGTGCAGCCGGCGGGCCTCGCGGGCGTGCTTCTTCCAGACCTTGGCGAGCTCGGTGACCGGTTCGGTGCCGGGCGGCCACTGGAAGGCGCGGGCGAGGGAGCGGCCGAGGCGGCGCCGGTCGGCCTCGTCCTCGGGCATGAGGTGGGTGCGGCGCAGCCGGTAGAGCTGGATGTGGTGTTCGAGGGTGCGCAGGAAGCGGTACGCGGCGTCGAGGGCCGCGGCGTCGGAGCGCCCGACGTAGCCGCCCGCCGCGAGCGCGGTCAGGGCGTCGAGGGTGCCGCCGCCGCGCAGCGTCGCGTCGCTGCGACCGTGCACCAACTGCAGGAGCTGGACGGCGAATTCGACGTCGCGCAGACCGCCCGGGCCCAGCTTGAGCTCGCGGTCGACCTGGCCGGCGGGGATGGAGGCGATGACGCGGCGGCGCATCTGCTGCACGTCCGCGACGAAGTTCTCCCGCTCGGCGGCCTGCCAGACGAGCGGGGAGACGGCGTCCACGTACTCCTGCCCCAGGGCCGCGTCACCGGCGACCGGGCGGGCCTTGAGGAGGGCCTGGAACTCCCAGGTTTTTGCCCAGCGTTGGTAGTAGGCGAGGTGGCTGGAGAGGGTGCGGACGAGCGGGCCGTTGCGCCCCTCGGGGCGGAGGTTGGCGTCGACGGGCCAGATGGTCCCCTCGGGGGTGACGTCCGAGCAGACGCGCATCATCCGCGAGGCGAGCCGGGTGGCGGCCTGCACGGCGGCCCCCTCGGCGGTGCCGCCGCGGGGCTCCCCCACGAAGATGACGTCGACGTCGGAGACGTAGTTGAGCTCGCGGCCGCCGCACTTGCCCATGCCGATGACGGCGAGCCGGCACGCCGCGGCGTCCTCGGGCCGCTCCTCGGCGGCGATGTCCAGGGCGGCGCGGAGGGTGGCCGTGGCGAGGTCGGCGAGCTCGGCGGCGGTCTGGGCGATGTCGGCGGTGCCGCAGACGTCCCTGGCGGCGATGGTCAGCAGGCAGCGCCGGTAGGCGGCGCGCAGCGCGTCGGCGGGGGCCAGCCCGGCGCCCCGCTCGCCGCGCACGCCTTCGGTGAGGGCCTTCTCGAACTCCGGTGTCGTGGGGTTGAGATCGGCCGGTTCGTAGGTGAGGAGGGCGTGCCAGTCGCCGGGGTGCCGGGCGAGGTGGTCGCCGAGCGCCTCGGAGGCGCCCAGCACCCCGAGCAGCCGGTCGCGCAGGGGCTTGGCGGTGACGAGGGTGTCCAGCAGCGTCTGCCGCTCGGCGGTGCCGGTGGCCTCGGCGAGCCGTACGAGCCCCTGGAGGGCCAGGTCGGGGTCGGCGGTGGCACCGAGCGCGTCGAGGAGGAGCGGATCGGAGCGCACGGGGGCGAGGACGGGGGTGTCGAGGAGGCGTTCGGCGGTGGCGGTGTCGGTGAAACCGTGGCGCAGCAGCCGGCTGTACGAACTACTGCGACGCCCCTGCGGCACGGTCATGCGAACCCTCTTCTTCTCCCGGCCGGGGAGCGAACCCCCGGCCCCCTCGCCCCCGGGGGCGGAACCCCGCTACAGAACCGGAAGCATCTTGCGGAGTTCGAACGCGGTCACTTCCGAACGGTACTCCTCCCACTCCTGCTTCTTGTTGCGCAGGAAGAAGTCGAAGACGTGCTCGCCGAGCGTCTCGGCGACCAGTTCGCTGCGCTCCATCAACTCGATGGCCTCGCCGAGGTTCTGCGGCAGCGGCTCGATGCCCATGGCCCGGCGCTCCGCGTCGGACAGCGCCCAGACGTCGTCGTCGGCGCCGGCGGGCAGTTCGTAGCCCTCCTCGATGCCCTTGAGCCCGGCGGCCAGCAGGACGGCGTAGGTGAGGTAGGGGTTGGCGCCGGAGTCGATGGAGCGGACCTCGACGCGGGTGGAGCCGGTCTTGCCGGGCTTGTACATCGGCACGCGGATGAGCGCGGAGCGGTTGTTGTGGCCCCAGCAGATGTACGAGGGGGCCTCGCCGCCCGCGCCCGCGGTGCGCTTGGAGCCGCCCCAGATCCGCTTGTAGGAGTTGACCCACTGGTTGGTGACGGCGGAGGTCTCGGCGGCGTGCCGGAGCAGTCCTGCGATGAAGGAGCGGCCGACCTTGGAGAGCTGGTATTCGGAGCCCGACTCGTAGAAGGCGTTGCGGTCGCCCTCGAAGAGGGAGAGGTGGGTGTGCATCCCGGAGCCGGGGTACTCCGAGAACGGCTTGGGCATGAAGGTGGCCTGCACGCCCTGCTCCAGCGCCACCTGCTTCATCACGAGCCGGAAGGTCATGACGTTGTCGGCGGTGGAGAGCGCGTCGGCGTAGCGCAGGTCGATCTCCTGCTGGCCGGGGGCGCCCTCGTGGTGGCTGAACTCGACCGAGATGCCCATGGATTCGAGCATGGTGATGGCCTGGCGGCGGAAGTCCATGCCCACGTTCTGCGGGGTGTGGTCGAAGTAGCCGGAGTTGTCGGCGGGCACCGGGCGGGAGCCGTCGACGGGCTTGTCCTTGAGCAGGAAGAACTCGATCTCGGGGTGGGTGTAGAAGGTGAAGCCGAGGTCGGAGGTCTTGGCGAGGATGCGCTTGAGGACGTAGCGCGGGTCGGCGTAGGACGGGGAGCCGTCGGGCATCAGGATGTCGCAGAACATCCGGGCCGTGCCGGGGGCCTCGGCGCGCCAGGGGAGGATCTGGAAGGTGCCGGGGTCGGGCTTGGCGATCATGTCCGACTCGTACACCCGGGCGAAACCTTCGATGGCCGAGCCGTCGAACCCGATGCCTTCGTCGAAGGCCTGCTCCAGCTCCGCCGGGGCGACGGCCACGGACTTCAGATAGCCCAGCACGTCGGTGAACCACAGCCGTACGAACCGGATGTCGCGCTCTTCGAGCGTACGGAGCACGAACTCCTGCTGCTTATCCATAGCTACCTATCCTTGCAGGCCAGACGGCTCGTTTCGCCGGGTGTGGGCACGGGCCGGATCTTGAGTATCACGCCCCCGGGTTACCTGTGGGTTTCCGGACGACGCCGCTTCCCCTCGGCTTCCTATGTGCATCGTACTTATGCCCGTATGAACAGCGCCGCCGCACGGCCGCCACGCGGGGTGGCGGCGGTGCTGCGGCGCACTGTCGGTCACTGTCCGTGACGCCCTCGGCTGGGTCTACGACCCGTGCCCGCTCGGCGACGCGGCCACGCAGGTGGCGGTGCCGAACTCACCCTTGGCGGTGGCGCGCTTGGCTTCCTTGCCGTTGACGGTGATCACGCACTGGGCCTCGCCGCCCTTCTCCCCCAGGATCAGGCTCAGGCTGGGCGCGGTGGCGACCCCCTTCATGGTGACCTTCTTCTTCCACGGCAGCCCGGGATCGTCGACCGTCCCGGTGGCCGCCTTGCCCTGTTCGTCGACGCCGTAGGTGACGTCCTTGACGTTGGTGCCGGCGACCTCGTAGACGACCTCGAACTCCTTGTTGTCGAGTTTTTCGAACTCGTCCTTGACGGCCTTCTCGGAGGCGCAGCCGACGAGGAGGGCGGCAGCGAGTACGCCACCCATGGCGGCGGGGAACTTCTTCGGCATTTTCTCCTTGGCCAGTTTCGTCCAGGGCCGCGCGTGGCGACCGGAGAATCCGGCCGCCACGCGCGGCATCACCATCGTCAGCCGGTCAGCTCGGCAAGACGCGCCCTGGAGTGCTCACGCGACCTTTTCCTGAGCATCCGCGCAAGCGCTTCGTCGGCCGCTCCGGCCACTGACACCAGATCTTCGATATCTGCCAGCTGCCGATCGCGCTCCAGCTTCTCCCGATCCACCCCGTCATCGATCTTGCCGGAAATGAACCCTGCGGAATTGAGCGCTTGACTACAGGCGGACATGACGTCCTCGGGATCCAGGCTTCCCTGAACTTCGCGCACGGCAACGCCTACGTGGGCTGCTCGGCCAAGGGTGTGGACTTCAACGTCACGTCGATGGCGAAGGAGGCCGCGGAGAAGAAGTGGGCCAACATGACCATCGGCCTGAAGGCCTCCAACGAGTCGAACGTCTACGACTGGAAGAAATTCAGCAGCGATCCCAAACTGATCGTCGAGTACAACCGCGCCCCTGACAACCCCAGCGGACTCGGCAGTAACCCCTCCGTCGTCTGCGACGCCAACCCGGTGCAGAAGGTCGGCAACACCGACCTCCAGCTCTACGCGAAGATCTCCGATCCCGACGGCGGAACCCTCAAGACCCGCTTCAACATGTGGGTCAAGGACGGCGACCCCGCGGTCTTCAACCAGACCGTCAACGTCACCAGTGGCAGCGTCGCCAAGGTGACCGTGCCCAAGGACACCTTCAAGGACGGCGTCACCTACCAGTGGCAGGTACGGGCGGACGACGGCCGCGCGACGTCCTCTTGGGCGCCCGGCACGCCCTGCCGGTTCACCGTCGACAAGTCCCGCCCCAGCGTCCCGCCTTCCGTCGTCTCCAAGGAGTACCCCGACGGCGACGACGGGACCCAGGGCGCTCCCGCCCGCACCAAGGGCACCTTCACCCTTTCCAACGGCGGGGTGAAAGACGTGGTGAAGTACGTCTACGACTTCGACCGGAAGAACCCCACCACCGTCGCCAGGCCCTCCTCCGCCGGAGGCAGCGTGAGCGCCACCTTCACCCCGCCCAACGCGGGCCCGCACATCCTCTACTCCTACAGCGAGGACGCCGCCGGCAACCGCTCCGACACCGGCACCTACCTCTTCTACGCCGCCAGCACCGGCGTCAAGGACAAGCCCGGTGACCTCAACGGCGACGGCCACCCCGACTTGTGGGCCATCGACGGCAACGACCGGCTGCGGATGTACTCCGGCACGGGTGACGGGTCGTTCGGCCCGATGATGGTGGCCGCCGACGGCGGCTTCAAGGACACTCTGATCACCCGTCGCGGCGACTACACCAACGACGGCTACGAGGACCTCTCGGCCCGCCACTCCGACGGCAGGATCTGGGTCTACCCCAACACCGGCTTCGGCATCGTCGACACCGAGAACCGGCAGGAGTTGATGCAGTTCACGCCCCAGCTCGACACGGCGCGGATCGGCCAGTTCGCCTCGCTCGGCGACGTGACCGGTGACGGCGCTCCCGACCTGCTCGCCCGCGTCGGTGATGCCCTGTGGTTCCTCGCCGGGCACCCGGCGGGCTTTATCGACGACGCCTACCCGATCGCCGACACCGGCTGGTCCCACCGTGACCTGGTCGCACCGGGCGGCCTCACAGGCGACGGCCACGCCGACCTGCTGGTCCGCGACAACGCCGCCGGCCAACTCCTCGTCCACCACGGCAAGCCCGACGCCGACACCGGCGGCATCGAACCCGCGAGCCTGGCGACCGGCACGACCTCCGTCTACGGCGCGCGCTCCTGGCACGGCGGCAACCGCCCCCTGCTCGCGATGCCGGGCGACGCCAACGGGGACGGCGTGCCCGACCTGTGGGCCACCACTGTGGAGGGCACCGGCACCCTCCTGTACTACCCCACCAGGAATCGCCAGGACGGCGACCCCGTGCTCGTGGGGACCGGCGGCTGGAAGGGCATCAAGGCCATCGCCTGAGCCGATGAACCGCAGCGGCCGATCCTGCGGGCCGGGACAGAGGACGCGTCGGACGACGTCCTCGGGCCCGGCCCGCGCCGCGCGCCGTCAGACAGCGGCCCGCAGCAGCTCCCACTCCTGCGCCGGCACACCGTTCTTCGGCAGCACCATCCTGATGCCGTACGCACCCTCGCCGGACTTCCGGCCCACGTACAGAAAAAGCCTCAGGCGCCCTCGGGCATCATCGGCATGGCCAGCACCGCCGCCGCGATCGCCTGCGGGCGGTCGTACATCAGCAGGTGGCCCGCCGGTGCCACCGCCTCGAAGCGGCCGTCGAGGCGGGTCGCGAGGGCGCGCTGGCGCTCCAGCCAGCGGCGTTCCACGGCGGATCCGGTGCCCGGTGAGGCCGCGAGTACGGTCACCGGCACGGGTGGCATCGGGTGGTGGTCCCGCAGTTCGTGGAGTTCGGCGGCGACGTCGCGGTAGCGGGTGTTCTCCATCAGCAGGGCGCGCAGCACCCGGCCGGTCCCGTAGGTGCGGCGCACCAGCTCGGCGGGGGCCGGGTCCTGGCGGGTGACGGAGGCCGCCCGGACGGTGAGCTTGCGCAGGGAGGGGCCGAGCGCGCGGGGCAGCCCCGCCGCGGCGAGGACCAGACCCCGGGCGTGCGCGGCGGTGGTGCGCAGCTCACGGGCGGGCGCGGCCCCGCGCTCCTCCTCGACGCTGCTGTCGACCAGCACGATCCCGGCCGTGCGGCGCGGGTGCAGCCGGGCGAACGCCTCGGCGTGGAAGCCGGCGAGCGAGTGGCCCACGACCGTGGCCGGTCCGCCGAGCCCCAGGGCGTCGAGGACGCCCGCTATCCGCGCGGCCTCCCCGGCGGCGGTGGGCGGTTCGAGGGGCGGCGCGCTGAAGCCGAGCCCGGGGCGGTCGAAGCGGACGACGGTGCGGTGCTCGGTGAGCAGCGGTACGACGGGGTCCCAGTCGAACCAGCCCATGCCGAGCCCCGCGCTCAGCACGCACACGGGCCCGGAGCCCTCGCACACGACGTGCAGCGGCACCCCGCCGACCCTCAGCATGTGCCCTGGTGGCCGCTCCATACCGTCCACACTGTCCCCCTTGTGACCGTCCGTCCACACCGCGCGGAGCGCGACGAGGACGACCGTACCGGCGCGCGGCGGCCGCCCGCGCCACGGCCCCCTCGCCGGGGATTCCGTGGTAGCGGGGCGGCTACTCCGCGGCGGCCGGCGCGCGGTGTTCCGGCGCCACCCAGTGCGGCTTGCGGAACTTCAGCAGGGCGAGCGGCGCGAGGAAGCCGATGACCAGCAGGCCGCCGCCCACGGTGAGGACGTAGCGCCACAGCGGCCCGCCGCCGAACTGGTCCGGCGGGACGAAGCCGATGCACATGGCCGCGAGCGACGCCGCGAAACCGACGCCCGCGACGAGCCGCACGGCCGGGACGCGGAAGCCGCGCGGCCGGTCCGGCTGGGTGGTCCGCAGCCGGACGACCGCGGCGAACATCAGCAGATAGACGACCAGATAGATCTGGGTGGTGATCACCGAGAAGATCCAGTAGGCGCTGGAGACATCGGGGATGAAGGCGTAGAGCAGGGCGATGAGGGTGGTCAGCACGCCCTGCGCGACCATGATGTTCCGCTGCACGCCGTGCTTGTTGAGCTTCTGCAGCACCGGCGGCAGATAGCCCTCCTGCCGGGCGACCATCAGCAGGCCCTTGGAGGGGCCCGCCAGCCAGGCGAGCATGCCGCCGAGCGCGGCCACGACGAGCAGCACCCCGACGACCTTGGTCAGCCAGCCCACGTGGAAGTGGTCGAAGAAGCCCTGGAACGCCTGCATCACGCCCGCGGTCAGGCTGAGGTCCTCGCCCGGCATCACCCAGCTGATCGCGAGCGCCGGGAGGATGAAGATCAGCAGGACGAGTCCGGTGGCGGCGAAGACCGAGCGCGGGAACTGCTTGCCGGGCTCGCGCAGCGAGGCGACGTGCACGCCGTTCATCTCCATGCCCGCGTAGGACAGGAAGTTGTTGACGATCAGGACGAGGCTGGCGAGCCCGGTCCACGGCGGCAGGAAGTGGCCGCTGTCCATGGGGGCGGCGGAGGCGTTGCCCTGGCCGAGGAAGACCAGCCCGAGCACGACGAGGACCACGCCCGGGATCAGCGTCCCGATCACCAGGCCCGCCCCGGCCAGCCCTGCGACCGCCTTCGTGCCGCGCGAGGAGATCAGCACGCCCGACCAGTAGACGACGACGATGACCAGGGCGATGTAGAGCCCGTTGCCGGCGAGCCGGGGGTCGATGACGTACGCGAACGTGCTCGCCACATAGGCCAGCAGGCTCGGGTAGTAGGCGATGGTCATCGCGAACTGGCACCAGACGGCCAGGAAGCCGAGCGGCTTGGAGAGCCCCTCGCTCACCCAGCGGTGGACGCCGCCGGTCCAGCCGGAGGCGAGCTCGGCGGAGACCAGCGCGGTCGGCAGCAGGAAGACCACGGCGGGTACGACGTAGAGGAAGACGGCGGCGAGGCCGTAGATCGCCATGGACGGCGAGGGCCGCAGGTTGGCGACCGACGCCGTGGTCATCATCGCGAGGGTCACCCACGAGATGAACTGCGTCTGGGTGGCACCCGGGGTGGTGGCGCCCGTGGCGAGGGGACGGTCGTCCCTCACCTGGTCCGTGCTGGTCATGTGAGGTGGAGCGTCCTTCGGCGGGGCGTCGGTCGTGTGCGTCCCAATGATCCCATCCGCGACACCTGGAGCAGGCATACCCCGAGGGGGTAAGGTGCCACGGAATGCGTCAGGAGTTCGGGGGACGGGTGAGGGCAGGGCAGCGGAGGGCCACCGCCTGGTGCGGCCGGCTGCTGCTGTGCGCCGCGCTGCTCCTGGGCATCGTGACCATGCACACGCTGGGGCACCCGGCGGAGCACGGCGGGGGCGGGGGAACGGCCTCCCAAACGGCGACGG
Source organism: Streptomyces sp. NPDC051173 (assembly GCF_040689515.1). NCBI lineage: Bacteria > Bacillati > Actinomycetota > Actinomycetes > Kitasatosporales > Streptomycetaceae > Streptomyces > Streptomyces sp. NPDC051173. The sequence goes on along the minus strand of NZ_JBFBBD010000010.1, from coordinate 67,738 downwards.
CCTCGCACACTTCGCACTCGATGACGGCGATGCCTGCGATGGCGCCGATGGCGGCGGAGGGCCACCACGCCGCTCCCCCGCGGACCGATGCCTCCGTCCACGGCGAGAGCCACGGCATGGACCCCATGTCCGTCTGCCTCGCCGTGCTCGGCTCCGCCCTCCTCGCGCTCGTCCTCCTCCTCGGGGCGGCCGCGCTGCGCCGGGCCGCCGCGGCCCTGCCCGCGGTCCGCGCGCGGCTGCTCCTCGCCCTCCGGCCCATCCCACCGCCACCACGGCACAAGGCCCTCGCCCGGCTGTCGGTCCTGCGCGTGTAGCAGCGGGTGCCGCCGCGCCCTCGTGCGCGGCGGCACGCGCCGCTGCCCCTTTCCCAGGACCTTCGCAGGACCCGACACCACGAGGTGCCTTTCCCCATGCCTTCCACCACCCGCCGCGCCGTGCTCGGCGCGGGACTCGCCGCCGCCGGAAGCGGACTGCTCGCCGCCTGTTCCGGGAGCCCGGACAGCCCGCCGGCCGCGGCCACGCCCTCCGCCGACTACCTCGCCCCGGACGGCAAGGAGGTCGCCGCCGCCGAGGCGAAGCGCGGCACCGGCCCCGTGCGCGAGGTGGAGCTGACGGCCACCCGCACCCGCCTCGACCTGGGCGGCCGCACGGTCGACTCCTGGGCGTACGGCGACCGGCTGCCCGGCCGGGAGATCCGGGTCACCGCGGGCGACACCCTCGCGCTGACCCTCGCCAACCACCTGCCCGAGGCCACCTCCCTCCACTGGCACGGGCTCGCGCTCCGCAACGACATGGACGGCGTCCCCGGCCTCACCCAGCGCGCGGTCCGCCCGGGGGCCTCGTACGACTACCGCTTCACCGTCACGCACCCCGGCACGTACTGGGTCCACCCGCACTCGGGCGTCCAGCAGGACCGGGGGCTCTACGCCCCGCTGATCGTGGAGGACCCCAAGGAGCCGCTCTCCTACGACAAGGAGTGGGTGGTCGTCCTGGACGACTGGGTCGACGGCGTGGACGGCAGCACGCCCGACGGGGTGCTGGCCGAACTGGGCCGGGGCATGGGCGACATGGGCGGCATGGACCACGGCGGGCACGGCATGGGGAAGATGCCCGGCATGGCGATGGGCGCCGGGCAGCCCTCCCCCGCCCCGGCCGGCCCGCCCCGGATGATGATGGGCGCGACCAGCCCGCTCCTCGGCGGGGACGCGGGCGACGTCGCGTACCCGCACTACCTCGTCAACGGACGGACGCCCGACGCCCCGGAGACCTTCACCGCGAAGCCCGGCGACCGCGTCCGCATCCGCTTCGTCAACGCGGGCGGCGACACCGCCTTCCGGGTCGCGCTCGGCGGCCACCGGATGACGGTGACGCACACGGACGGCTTCCCCGTCGAGCACGCGGAGACGGACGCGCTGCTGCTGGGCATGGGCGAGCGGTACGACGTGCTGGTCGAGGTGCGGGACGGGGTGTTCCCGCTGACGGCGCTGGCCGAGGGCAAGAAGGCCGCCGCGCTGGCGGTGCTGCGCACGGGAGGGGGCGCGGCACCCGACGCGTCCGCCCGGCCGCGGGAGCTGGACGGCACCCTGCTGACGGCCGGCCGGCTCAAGGCGGACCGCAGCGTACTGCTCCGCGACCGCCGGCCGGACCGCACGATCGGTCTCGCCCTCACCGGCTCGATGGCGAAGTACGACTGGGCGATCAACAACCGGAAGTACGCGCCCGATCAGCGCTGTCCGGTGGCGGCGGGCGAGCGGGTCCGGCTCGCCTTCGTGAACAGGACGACGATGTGGCACCCGATGCACCTGCACGGCCACACCTTCGCGCTGCCCGGCGGCGGGCCGCGCAAGGACACCGCGATCGTCCGGCCGGGACAGCGCCTGGAGGTCGACTTCGACGCCGACAACCCGGGCCTGTGGATGCTCCACTGCCACAACGTCTACCACGCGGAGTCCGGGATGATGACGGTCCTCGGCTACCGGCGCTGACGAACGCCCGCGGGGCCCACGCCGGTTCGGCGCGGGCCCCGCGGGCGTCGTACGGCGTGGCTCAGACGGCCAGCGGCACCTGGGTGCCGGGCTCGACCTGACCGTAGTGGTCGGCGACCTTGTTCAACTCGATCTGGTAGTAGAGCACGTGGAAGCCGAGGAACGCGAGCAGCAGGCCCAGGCCGCCGCTGCACGAGGGCGACAGGCCCGCGGCGCGCTGCGCCTCGGAGATGCGCCGGCCCGTGTTGAAGATCGAGACGTACGGCGGGAGGATCAGGAAGATGCCCAGCGTGATGGCGAGCACCGACATGGCGGGGTTGATGTGCCGCCGGCTGTCGAACTGTGCCATCTCCTTGTTGACCTTGTAGTGCCAGACGATGCCGTAGATGCCGAGGGTGATCAGCGGCAGTCCCAGCCAGGCACCCACGGGGTTGCGGAGCTTCATCGACAGGCCGTAGGCGGCGGGCCCCGGGGCCGGGTAGCCCATCGGCGCCTGCTGCGGGTAGCCCGCGCCGCCGTACGGGTTCTGCGGGGGCATGGCCGGAGGGTAGCCCTGCGTGCTCAACGCGGTCTCCTAGGAAGAACTTCGACAAGTCATGCCCATGGCATATGCCGATGGACATCGCGAAGCTTGTCACAAGATCACATGCCCTCGCCACGGCGATGACTCCGGAGATCGCGTCAGACAGACGATTAGACTGGGCGGCGTGCCTCAACTTCGTCTCGCTCTGAATCAGATCGATTCCTGCGTCGGTGATCTCGCCGGGAACGCCGAGTCGATCGTCCGCTGGGTCCGGCACTCCGCCGAGCAGGGCGCCCATCTGGCCGCCTTCCCCGAGATGGCGCTGACGGGCTATCCCGTGGAAGACCTCGCGCTGCGCTCCTCCTTCGTCGAGGCCGGCCGGGAGGCACTGCGCTCGCTCGCCGCCCGGCTCGCCGCCGAGGGCCTGGGCGAACTGCCGGTCGTCGTCGGCTACCTCGACCGCAGCACGCGGACGCAGCCCCGGCTGGGCCGCCCGGCGGGCGCGCCGCGCAACGCCGCGGCCGTGCTGCACCGGGGCGAGGTGGCACTGTCCTTCGCCAAGCACCACCTGCCCAACTACGGCGTCTTCGACGAGTTCCGCTACTTCGTGCCCGGCGACACCATGCCGGTGGTGCGGGTGCGCGGCGTCGACGTCGCGCTCGCCATCTGCGAGGACCTGTGGCAGGAGGGCGGCCGGGTGCCCGCCGCCCGCTCCGCGGGTGCCGGGCTGCTGCTGTCGATCAACGCCTCGCCGTACGAGCGGGAGAAGGACGACACACGGCTGGAGCTCGTCCGCAAGCGCGCCCAGGAGGCGGGCTGCACGACCGCGTACCTCGCGATGACCGGCGGCCAGGACGAGCTGGTCTTCGACGGGGACACCATCGTCGTCGACCGCGACGGCCAAGTCCTCGCGCGCGCCCCGCAGTTCGAGGAGCGCTGCGTGGTCATCGACCTCGACCTGCCGGCCGCGGCGCCGGAGACGCCGTCCGGGGTGGTGGACGACGGTCTGCGCATCGACCACGTCGTGCTGACCGCCGACCCGCTCCCGCCGTACCGGGCGGAGGCGGCCGGCACGGTCGCCGAGCGGCTCGGCGACGACCAGGAGGTGTACGAGGCGCTGGTCGCCGGCCTGCGCGCGTACGTCACCAAGAACGGCTTCCGCAGCGTCGTGATCGGGCTCTCCGGCGGCATCGACTCGGCGCTGGTCGCCGCCCTCGCGTGCGACGCGCTCGGCGCGGAGAACGTGCACGGCGTGGCCATGCCGTCCCGCTACTCCTCCGAGCACTCCCTCGCCGACGCCGAGGAACTCGCCCGGCGCACCGGCCTGCACCTGCGGACCGTGCCGATCGCGCCGATGTTCGACGCGTACATGGGGGCACTGGGGCTCACCGGCCTCGCGGAGGAGAACCTCCAGTCGCGGCTGCGCGGCACGATGCTGATGGCGGTCTCCAACCAGGAGGGGCACATCGTGCTCGCGCCGGGCAACAAGTCGGAGCTGGCCTGCGGTTACTCCACGCTGTACGGCGACTCCGTCGGCGCGTACGGGCCGATCAAGGACGTCTACAAGACCGCGGTCTTCCGGCTCGCCACCTGGCGCAACCGGGCGGCCGGGGAGCGCGGCGAGACCCCGCCGATCCCGGAGAACTCCATCACCAAGCCGCCGAGCGCCGAGCTGCGGCCGGGCCAGGTGGACACGGACTCGCTGCCGGACTACGAGGTGCTGGACCGGATCCTGGAGCGGTACGTCGACCGGGACCAGGGCCGGGCGGAGATCGTGGCGGCGGGCTTCGACGCGGAGCTGGTCGCGCGGGTGCTGCGGATGGTCGACACCGCGGAGTACAAGCGTCGGCAGTACCCGCCGGGCACGAAGATCTCCGCGAAGGGCTTCGGCAAGGACCGCCGCCTGCCGATCACGAACCGCTGGCGCGAGACGTCCTGACCGGGCCCCGGACACCGGACGGGCCCGAGGGCCCGCCCGGCCGCCGAGGAACGCCTCGCCGGTTCGGCCGGCTAGGGCCTGTCCGGCGGATCTTTGCCAGCCCGCAGCGGTGGTGCGGACGACGACCACCCGCAGCACCGACCACAAGATCCGCCGGACAGGCCCTAGCTAGCTAGTAGTGCCCCGGGCCGTTCGCCTCCGGACAGACCACGACCGAACCGTCCGGCTGGGCGATGAGCCCCTTGCCCTCACAGTGCTGACACGGCTGCTGTGGCTGCCGCTCGTCACCGCTCATGTCTGCTCCCCCCGTGGGATCTTGAAGACGTGCCCGCATCCTTCATAGGTGATCCGGCCGCCCGTGAGCGTGCCCGGCTCCAGCATCACGGACGACGGCAGCCGGCCGCACTCCGGACAGGTCGGGAATCCACTGCGCACCGGGATGACGACCGGCACCCCGGACGACACCTCCAGGTGGATTCCGCCCTGCACGCAGAACTGGCGGATCGCTGATACTTGGCCTTCGGTGAGCGTCGGCTGTGTCATGGCCTGCCGGGACCACTCCCCTTCCTTCTCTCGCCTCTTCCGATTCCGCTTACCGGTCGGGCCGGGGCCGCGCTCACCCCGCGAGGCGGCGTCCGGCGCCCGGGCCGCCCCGTATCTCCAGGCCGTCGAGCAGCGCCTTGGTGGCCAGCGCTACGGCCTCCACGGCGTGCTCGAAGACCGCCTGGTTGTGCGCGGCGGGTGCCCGGAAGCCGGACACCTTCCGTACGTACTGCAAGGCCGCCGCGTGGATGTCCTCGTCGCCCACCTCGGGCGTCACCGGCGGTCTGAGGGTCTTGATACTGCGGCACATGCCCCCAGTGTGCCGCGCGTCACCGGGGGCCCGCCGCCCATGGCCAAGGGCTGTCAGTGCGGGATGCCCGCGGACTCCGGGGCCCGGTCGCCCGGCCGCTCGCCGGAGGCGACGACCCGGGAACCGCCCGCCGCGCCGGCGCGGTCGCGGTCCAGCAGACCGGCGGTGACCGCGACGGCCAGGCCCACGACCGCGAGGACCGCGCCGACCAGGGTCGGGGAGCTCCAGCCCCAGCCGGCGGCGATGGCGACGCCGCCGAGCCAGGCGCCACCGGCGTTGGCCAGGTTGAACGCCGAGTGGTTGGAGGCGGAGGCCAGGGTGGGGGCCTGCCGCGCCTTGTTCATGACGAGCATCTGGAGCGGCGTGGTGGTCATGAAGCCGACCGCGCCGAGGATCACGACGGTGACGAGGGCGGCCCACTTCACATGGACGGTGAAGTCGAAGAGGACGAGGACGGCGGCCAGCGCGGCCAGCGATCCGTACAGCGTGGGGCGCAGCGCCCGGTCGGTCAGGGGCCCCGCGGCGAGCGCGCCGAGGGTCATGCCGATGCCGAAGAGGGCGAGCACGACGGTCACGGAGGACTCGGCGAAGCCGGTGACCTCGGTCATCATCGAGGCGAGGTAGCTGTAGACGGCGAAGACCCCGGCGAAGCCGAAGACGGCGGTGAGCAGGCCGAGCAGCACTTGGCGGTCGCCGAGGGCGCGCAGCTCCTGGCCGAGGCCCTCGCCGCGCTCGCGCGGGAGGCGCGGGACGAGGGCGGCGAGCGCGGCCATGGCGACGATCCCGATGGCCGCGACGACGAGGAAGGTGGCGCGCCAGCCGAGGTGCTGGCCGAGCAGGGTGGCGGTGGGGACGCCGACGATGTTGGCGACCGTGAGGCCGAGGAACATCGTGGCGACCGCCCGCGCCTGCCGCCCCTCGCGCACCAGGCGGGCGGCGACGACCGCGCCGACGCCGAAGAAGGCGCCGTGCGGCAGCCCCGCGAGCACGCGTCCGGCGATGAGCAGCCCGAAGGACGGGGCGAGCGCGGAGGCGAGGTTCCCGATGGTGAAGAGCCCCATCAGCAGCACGAGCATGAGCTTGCGCGGGACGCGGGAGCCGAGGGCGGTGAGCAGCGGGGCGCCGATGACGACGCCGAGGGCGTAGGCGGAGACGAGGTAGCCGGCGGTGGGGACGGACGTGCCCAGGTCGTCGGCGACGTTGGGCAGCAGCCCCATCATCACGAATTCGGTCGTGCCGATACCGAAGGCGGAGACCGCGAGGGCGAGCAGCGCCAGGGGCATGAGGGGACAGCCTTTCGAGGGGGATGTGTTCCTGGGGGGACGTGGGCCTGCCGCCCACGGAAAGTTCCCCCGAAGAACAAAGCCTCCCCGGCGGATGTTCCCGCCGCCGTTCTCTTTTGCGAACGATCAGATCTCTTTTGCGAACGATCAGGTGAACGGCTCGGTCAGAGCTTCAGGTCAGAGCTTCATCCGCGCCGCCACCGGCAGGTGGTCGCTGCCCGTCTTGGGAAGGGTCCAGGCGGAGACGGGGTCCATGCCGCGCACCATGATCTGGTCGATCCGCGCCATCGGGAAGCTCGCCGGCCAGCTGAAGCCGAAGCCGTCGCCCGCGGCGCCCTGCGCGGAGCGCAGCTGCGAGGTGATGGGGGCGAGCGAGCGGTCGTTCATGGTGCCGTTGAGGTCGCCGAGGAGGAGGACCTTCTTCTCCGGCTCCTTGGCGATGGCCTCGCCGAGCGCCTCGGCACTGTTGTCGCGCTGCCCGGCGGTGAAGCCCGCGTTGAACTTCACGCGCACCGACGGCATGTGCGCGACGTAGACGGCGACGGGCCCCTGCGGCGTCTTGACCGTGGCGCGCAGGGCGCGGGTCCAGCCCATGCGGATGTCGACGGGCTGGACGAGCTGGAGCGGGTACTTGCTCCACAGGCCGACGGTGCCCTGCACGGAGTGGTACTTGTAGGTGCTCGCGAGGGCCTTCTCGTACGTCGGGACGGCCGACGCCTTGAGCTCCTCCAGCGCCACCACGTCCGCGCCGGAGGCGGCGACGTCCTTGGCGGTGCCGGTCGGGTCGGGGTTCTCGGCGTTGACGTTGTGGGTGGCGACGGTGAAGTTGCCGCCCTTGCCGGACTTGTCGCTGAGCAGCCCGCCGAAGAGGTTGACCCAGGCGACCGCCGGCAGCAGCAGGGCGATCAGCGCGGTCGCGGAGCGGCGCACCACGGCGAGGACGAGCAGCACCGGTATGCCGAGGCCGAGCCACGGCAGGAAGGTCTCGGTGAGGCTGCCGAGGTTGCCCACCCGGTTGGGGAGGTGGGTGTGCAGCAGCATCAGCAGCCCGAGGAGGGCCGCGAAGGCGGCGACGACCAGGCCGCGGCGCCAGACGCCGGGGCCGCGCCACTGGCCCATGAGGCGCCGGGCCCGGGCGCCGGCCCGCTCCGGACCGTTCCCGTCTCGACCCGTCTCCTGCATGTACGCCTGCGCCATCGACTGCCTCACTGATCATCCGCTGCGGCCCCCGCACGACGATAGGTGATCACCGGTGCCGGGACGGTCCCTCCACCCCGGGGTGGGGTGTCGGTCTCAAGGACGTGTCCGCGGCCCGGCCGGGTTCCGGTGGGCGGGCCGCGCGGGCGGGCTGTGACACAACGGGCATATTCGAGTACGGCCGCCGCCCCGCGGGTCCTCGCGGGGCGGCGGCCGGGTCCGGCGGGTCAGCGGGCGGGGCCCTCCGGCCGGGGGCGCGCGCCCTCCATGACGGCGTCGACGATCTGCTCGGCGAGCCCCTCCGGCAGCTCCTCCCACTCGTGGAGCATGGCCCGGGAGAGCATCGGGCTGACGAAGAGGTCCGAGAGCAGCTGGATGTCGAGGTCGTCGCGGAGCTCGCCGGTGGTCATGCCGCGGCGCAGCACGGCGTGGACCGTCGCGCGCCGGGCGAGGATGACGGTCTGGTGGTACTCCTTCCACAGCCTGGGGTGGGCCTGGACCTGGCTGATGACCGTGCGCAGGACGGCGGAGGAGCGCTTGGCGAGGCCGCGCCTGCGCAGCAGTTCCAGGAGGACGACGAGGTCGTCGCGGGCCGAGGTGCCGGGGAGCTCGGGGTCGGCGTCGTCCAGGGAGCGCAGGACGTCGAGCATCAGCTCCTCCTTGCCGGCCCAGCGGCGGTAGAGGGTGGCCTTGCCGACGCCCGCCTCGCGGGCGATCCGTTCCATGGACAGCTCGCCCATGGTGACGCCCTCCTCCAGGAGGCGCAGGACGGTCTCGACGACGGTGGTGTCGACGGCGGCGTTGCGCGGGCGGCCGCGCCGCTCGGTGGGCTCCGCCGCCGGGGCGGGGACCGCCCCGCCCGCCGCTGTCGTCGTCCCGCCCGGTGCCCGCTCGGTCATGCGCCCGCTCCCGCCTGTTCCTTCTCCGCGCCCGGCCGGGTGTCCGCCCCGCCCTCGGCGGTGGCCTCGCGGCCCGGCAGGAAGAGCGCGACGACGGCCGCGCCCAGCAGGGCGACGCCGGCGGAGCCGAGCACGGTGACGTGCATGGCGTGGATGAAGGCGTCGTTGGCCGGGCCGACGAGCGCCTTGCCCTGCGGGCCGAGCTTCTCGGCGACGCCCAGGGTGGCCTCGATGGACTCGCCCGCGGCGTGCCGCGCCGAGTCGGACAGGCCGGGGACGGCGTCGAGGTCGCCGGAGATGCCGTCGCGGTAGGTGGTGGAGAGCAGGGAGCCGAGCACCGCGACCCCGAGCGCGCCGCCGACCTGCCGGAAGGTGTTGTTCACGGCCGAGCCGGAGCCCGCCTTCTCGCGGGGCAGCGACTGCATGATCGAGACGGTGGCGGGCGGCATGATGTGCGCCATCGCCGTGCCCTGGAGGAAGAACAGCACCTCCAGGACCCAGATCGGGGTGTCGGTGCCGAGCAGCAGGAAGCCCGCCGTGGTGGCGGAGACCAGCAGCATGCCGGACGTGCACACGGCCTTGGCGCCGAACTTGTCGACGACGAGCCGGGCGCGCGGCGCGAAGAACATCTGGGCGGCGGCCAGCGGCAGCAGGAGCAGGCCGCTCTGGAGCGGGGTGTAGCCGCGCACGCTCTGGGTGTAGAAGACGATGAAGAAGGTCGTGCCCATCAGCGCGAAGAAGACCAGCGAGATGGAGGAGACCGCGGCGGAGAAGGCGGGGTTGCGGAAGTACCGCACGTCGATGGCCGGGTGGTCGCTGCGCCGCTCGTGCAGCACGAAGGCGATCAGGATCAGCAGGCCGCCGCCGACCGTGCCGTAGACCTCGGGCCGGGTGAAGTCGGCGAGCTGGCCGCCCTTGATGATCCCGTAGACGAGGAGGACGAGGCCGACGACGGACAGCAGCACGCCGACCGGGTCGAGGCGGCCGGGCTTCGGGTCCTTGGAGTCGGGGACGAGCAGCACCATCGCGATCAGGCCGACGATCACGATCGGGACGTTCACCAGGAAGACCGAGCCCCACCAGAAGTGGTCGAGCAGGATGCCGCCGGTGATCGGCCCTATGGCGATGGCGAGCCCGACGGCTCCGGCCCAGATGCCGATGGCCTTGGGCTGCTCCTCGCGCTCGAAGACGTTCATGATGATGGCCAGCGTCGCGGGCATCACGAAGGCACCGCCGAAGCCCATCACGGCACGGAAGGCGATCAGCTCGCCGGAGGAGCCGGCGAAGGCGGAGAGCACCGAGCCGGCGCCGAAGACGACCATGCCGAAGAGCAGGACCTTCTTGCGTCCGAGCCGGTCGCCGAGCAGCCCCGCGGTGAAGAGTATTCCGGCGAAGACCAGGGTGTAGGAGTTGATCGCCCACTCGAGCTGGCTCTGCGTCGCGCCCAGGCCGGTGGGGGCCGGGGAGGCGATGGTCTTCATCGCCACGTTGAGGATCGAGTTGTCCAGCACCACGATCAGGAGGCTGAACAGCAGCACGGTCAGGATCGCCCACCGTCTGCGGTGGACCGCCTCGGGAACCCGGCGGACCGGAGTATCAGTCGACATGCGGACCAGCCTACGTTCCTTTCGATACGCACCCGTCTCGTATTGGAAAGTCTTTGCGAAGGACGGCTCTGGTCTGCCCGGCCGGGGCGTGTCAGCATGGAGGTGATCCGGGGACGCCGTAAGGGCGCCTCGAGACGACATCACAGGAGCCACCGTCATGACGCATGTCCCGAACACCCCGGACAGCAGCCCGGCCAACCCCAAGGCGCTGTACGGAGGGAAGAGCTCCCGGCGGATCACCGTCCGCGACATCGCCGCCGCCAAGGCGCGCGGCGAGAAGTGGCCCATGCTCACCGCCTACGACGCGATGACCGCCTCCGTCTTCGACGAGTCGGGCATCCCCGTCCTGCTGGTCGGCGACTCCATGGGCAACTGTCACCTCGGCTACGAATCCACCGTGCCCGTCACGATGGACGAGATCGCGGTGCTCTCCGCCGCCGTCGTACGCGGCACCCGGCGCGCCCTCGTCGTCGCCGACCTGCCCTTCGGGTCGTACCAGGAGGGCCCCGTCCAGGCGCTGCGCAACGCCACCCGGCTGGTGAAGGAGGCGGGCGTCGGCGCGATCAAGCTGGAGGGCGGCGAGCGGTCCGCCGAGCAGATCCGGCTGCTCGTCGAGGCCGGCATCCCGGTCATGGCCCACATCGGCCTCACCCCGCAGTCGGTCAACGCCTTCGGCGGCTACCCCGTGCAGGGCCGCGGCGAGGAGGCGGCCCAGCAGCTGCTCCGCGACGCCAAGGCCGTCCAGGACGCGGGCGCGTTCTCGGTGGTCCTGGAGCTGGTCCCGGCGGAGCTGGCCGCGGAGGTCACACGCACCCTGCACATCCCGACGGTCGGCATCGGCGCCGGGCAGGAGTGCGACGCGCAGGTGCTGGTGTGGACGGACATGGCGGGCATGACGTCCGGGCGGGTGCCGCGCTTCGTGAAGCAGTACGCGCGGCTGCGCGAGACGCTGGGTGAGGCGGCGCGGGCGTTCGGTGCGGATGTGGTGGGCGAGGTGTACCCGGCGGAGGAGCACTCCTTCCACTGATCCGCTGCCTATCCGCTGCGCTTGGCCGGCGGGGTCTTGGGGGGGCGGGTTCGTTGCCGGGTGCGGGTTCGCTGCGCTTTGCGGTTCGTGGTCGTCCGCGGCCCGGTTCGCGCCTGCGGCGGGCTTGTTCCCCTACCCGCCCCTTCCCGAAACTGGGGGCAAGCCCCCAGACCCCCTGTCCTCAAACGCCGGACGGGCTGAATGTGCTGGCTACGGTCCGCATAATCCAGCCCGTTGGGGGCACCTCCCAGCGGTAGCTGGGGGAGTTTGAGGACGCGGCCGCAGGCCGCTCCCGCCGCAGGCGCCCCCAAGCCATCGGCCGGCTGTCGGCCGGCTGTCGGTGCGTTGTCAGTGGGTGCTGCGACCGTAGACCCATGACGCGAAAAGACAACCCCGGCGGGAACGCCGTCGAAGTCCGGGGCCTGGTCAAGCACTTCGGTGCCACCAAGGCCCTGGACGGGGTCGACCTGGACGTACGCGAGGGCACCGTCCTCGGCGTGCTGGGCCCCAACGGCGCGGGCAAGACCACTCTGGTCCGCGCCCTGTCCACCCTCATCAGGCCCGACGCGGGCACCGCCCGCGTCGCGGGCTACGACGTACTGACCCAGCCCCGGCAGCTGCGCCGGGTCATCGGTCTGACCGGGCAGTACGCCTCGGTCGACGAGAAGCTCTCCGGCTTCGAGAACCTCTACATGATCGGGCGGCTGCTCGACCTCTCCCGCAAGGACGCCCGGCGCCGCGCCGACGCGATGCTGGAGCGCTTCTCGCTCACGGAGGCGGCCAAGCGGCCCGCCATGCAGTATTCGGGCGGCATGCGCCGCAGGCTGGACCTGGCCGCGTCCATGATCGGCCAGCCGGCGGTGCTGTATCTGGACGAGCCGACCACCGGCCTCGACCCCCGCACCCGCAACGAGGTGTGGGAGGAGGTCCAGCGGATGGTCGCCGAGGGCGCCACCGTCCTGCTCACCACGCAGTACATGGAGGAGGCCGAGCAGCTCGCGCAGGAGCTGACGGTCATCGACCGGGGCCGCGTGATCGCGGGCGGCCGTGTCGACGAGCTCAAGGCGAAGGTCGGCGGCCGCACCCTGGTGATCCGGCCCGCCGACCGCGGCGAGCTGTCCCGGATGGTGGGAGCGCTGGCCCAGGCCGGTCTCGACGGCATCACCGGCGCGACCGCCGACGAGGCGGAGGGCACGGTCAGCGTCCCGCTGCTCAGCGACGAGCAACTGACGGCCGTGATCGGCCTGTTGAGCGAGCGCGGCTTCGGCGTCGCCGACATCAGCACCCATCTGCCCAGCCTCGACGAGGTGTTCCTGGCCGTCACCGGCCAGAAGGCATCCGCCCCGGCGGGACAGGACGACGCAGACGCACTCCAGGAGGTCGCCGCGTGAGCACCGCAACGGCAACGGCGGGCGCGCCCGTGAAGGCCGTCACCGGCGAGGGACGGATCGGCCTCCGGGCCAACCTCCGCCACATCGGCGCGCTCGCGCGCCGCAACATGCTCCAGATCAAGCAGGACCCGGAGTCGATGTTCGACGCCGTGCTCATGCCGATCATCTTCATCCTGCTGTTCACCTACGTCTTCGGCGGCTCCATCGGCGGCAAGGGCAACGAGCGGGAGTATCTGAACTACCTGGTCCCCGGCCTGATGGCGATGATGGGGATGAACATCTCCATGGCCGTCGGCACCGGCATCAACGACGACTTCAAGAAGGGGGTGATGGACCGCTTCCGCACCATGCCGATAGCCCGGTCCTCCGTCCTCGTCGCGAAGATCGTCGTCGAGGTCGGCCGGATGCTCATCGCGACGACGATCCTGCTGGTCATGGGCTTCGCCCTGGGCCTGACCGTCAGCACCTCGGTGCTGCACCTGCTGGCGGCGGTGGCGCTGTCCATGGTCTTCGGCGCCTCCCTGATGTGGATCTTCATCCTGCTGGGCCTGACCATGAAGACGCCGCAGGCCGTCCAGGGGATCGCCATGATCGTGCTGACGCCCCTCCAGTTCGGCAGCTCCATCTTCGCGCCCACCACGAACATGCCGGGCTGGCTGGAGGGCTTCACGGAGTACAACCCGCTGTCCAACCTCGCCGACGCCGCGCGCCACCTCATCAAGGGCGGCCCGGTGGCCCACTCGGTGTGGATGGTCCTGGCCTGGTCGGTCGCCATCACGGCCGTGACCGCGCCGCTGGCCGTCTCCCGCTTCCGCAGGAAGACCTGACCCGGCGGGGCGCCCGGGCGTCGCGTCATACGAGGGCGGTGGCCTCCTCCAGGGTGAGGCCGCCGCCCTCGGCGTACGCACGCTCGTAGGCCGTGTCGCCCAGCACCGGGCGGGCCGCCGACTCCGCGCGCTCCATGACCTCGCGCTCGAAGGACGTCGGAGGGAAGTCGACGGGACGCAGCGTCTCGGCGGCGCCCAGCAGGCGGGCCGCGGTGACGGCTCTTTGCGCACCGCCCAGTTCGGCGTACGCCAGCGCCGCGTACTTCAGCTGGACCACGGGCAGCTGCGGCGCGACGAGCTGTGTCAGTGGATCCTCGTTCATCACGAGCGCGGTCCGCAGCTTCGGCAGCGCCTCCTCGGGCTTGCCCTCCAGGAGGTCGATCCAACCGATCTGACTGTGCATCAGGCTCTGGAAGACCACGAGGACACCCTTGGAGAAGTCGGCCATCAGCTCGTCGAAGACCTCCCGGGCCTCCGTCGTGCGGCCGTCGCGGGCGATGCGGGTGGCGAGCTGGACCCGGGCGAAGGCGGATGCCTCCGGGTTGGCCTTGTCGGACTCCCCGATCGCCCGGCGGAGCTGCCGTTCGCCCTCCACGGCGTCGATGGCCCCCGACTCCATCAGCGCCTCGGCCATCCGGGCGCGCAGCGCGGGCACCTCGCCCATGGCACCGAGCTCCACCGCCTGGTCGACGGCTTCGCGGTACGCCTCCGCCGCGAGCGTGAACTCACCCCGCCGCTCGTATGCCTCGCCGCGCCCCGACAGCGCCTCGGCCACACCCCAGGCGTCCCCGAGCCGGCGGAAGATCTCCAGGGACTCCTCGGCGTCCCGGGCGCCCTGCGCCAGCCGCCCCTTGCGATCGTTGAGGACCTTGGCGCGGAGCTGGAGGGCGTGGGCGAGCTCCCATTCGTAGCCGAGCTCGCGGCAGCGCTGCACGCCCGCGTTCACGGCCGCGTCCATGGCCTCGAAGTCGCCGGACAGCATGATCGCGAAGAACCACATGAAGCCCGGCACACGGCAGTTCTGCGGCCGCCCCTCGCCGTACGCCTCGACGATGCCGCGCACCTTTCGCTGCGTCTCGGGCGTGCCGATCACATGCATGTTGCTGTCGGCGTTGGCGAGCACGATCATCCGCATCTGCCGCCGGGCCTCGGTCAGCAGCTCCGGCGACATCGGAGGCGGGGCGTCGGTGCAGCCCACGTACAGCGGAGGGGCCGGCTCCACCGGGTCGGCGAAGGGGTCGGGGCCCAGCGCCGCGGCCGCCTCCGCCCAGGTGCGGACGTCGCCGCGGTGGTCCCGCAGCTGCCAGAACCAGGCCAGGGAGAGCACTAGGCACAGCGCCTCCTGCTCGTCCCGCGCGGCGACGGAACGTCTCAACGCGCTGCGCAGATTGTCATGTTCGAGCTCCAGCCGGTCCAGCCAGACGCGCTGCGCGGGCCCGCGCAGAAGCGGGTCGGCGGTGCGCGCGAGCTCCCGGTAGGCGACCAGGTGGCGGCGCTCGACGGCGGCGCGCTCCCCGGCCTCGTCCAGCCGCTCGGCGGCGTACTCCCCCACGGTCTCCAGCAGGCGGTAGCGCATGTCGCCGCCGGCGGCGGGCGCGGCCACGACCAGCGACTTGTCGACCAGCGAGCCGAGGAGCGCGGCGACGTCCCGCGCCCCGACGGCTCCCCCCGAACACACCTCCTCGGCCCCGGCGAGGTCACAGCCGCCGGAGAAGACGGACAGCCTGCGCAGGACGGCCCGTTCGGGCGCGTCGAGGAGGTCCCAGGACCAGTCGACGACCGCGCGCAGGGTCTGCTGTCTCGGCAGGACCGTCCGACTGCCGGAGGTCAGCAGCCGGAAGCGGTCGTCGAGCCGGTCGGCGAGCCCGCGGGGGGTGAGCATCCGCAGCCGGGCGGCGGCCAGTTCGATGGCCAGCGGCATGCCGTCCAGCCGCCGGCAGATCTCGGCGCACGCCTCGGGGTCGTCCTCGACGCGGAAGCCGGGGCTGGCGGCGGCGCCCCGGTCGGCGAGCAGCCGCAGCGCGACGGGGTCGGGCAGCGGCTCCACGGGCCGCACCAACTCGCCCGGCACGGCGAGGGGTTCGCGACTGGTGGCGAGCACGGTCACGTCCGGGCAGTGCGCGAGGAGCGTCTCGGCGAGCCGGGCTGCGGCGTCCACGACGTGCTCGCAGTTGTCGAGCACGAGCAGCATGCGGCGCGGCGCGCAGTGCTCGGCGAGCCGGTCCAGAGGGTCGAGCGAGGCGGCTTCGGCGGCCCGTATGCCCTCGGCGGTGGTGCCGCGCACGACGGTCTCACGCGCGCCCAGCGCGGTGAGCACGGCCTCGGGCACGGTGCCGGGGTCGTCGACGGGCGCGAGCTCGGCGAGCCAGACGCCGTCCGGCCAGCCGCCGTCCACGGCGGCGGCCGCCTCGGCGGCCTCCTGCGACAACCGCGTCTTGCCGGCCCCACCGGGCCCGAGCAGCGTCACCAGCCGATGCCGCCCGAGGTCGCCGCGTATCCGCTCCAGGTCCCCTTCCCGCCCGACGAAGGAGGTGAGCCGGGCCCGGAGATTGCCCTGCCGGGGCGCGCCGTACGGCGCGAGCGGGGCGCACGGACCGGAAGCCGCGCCGGGCACGGCCGGAGGGTGCGCGGCCGTGGCACCGACCGGGGCGGGCACGCCGTACGGACCGGGGGCACCGCCCGGCGCGGGACGGCCGGAGGCGGAGGGTGCGGCGCCGCCCGGGGCGGGAGCGGCGCCCGGCACCGGCGCGGCACCCTGCCCCGCCCGGCTCGCGTCTTGGGGCGCCGTCCCCGACAGGAGCTCCGCGTGCAGGGCACGCAGTTCCGGGCCCGGGTCCGCGCCCAGGCGGTCGGCTATCGCGGTACGGACCGTCTCGTACGCCGCGAGGGCCTCCGCCGGGCGGCCCGCGGCGCGCAGGGCGCGGAGGTGGAGGGCGTGCAGCGGTTCGTCCAGGGGGTGGTCGGCGCAGAGCTCGGCCAGCTCGGGGAGGGCCCGCGCCGCGTGCCCGAGTGCGACCGCCGCGGCGAGGCGCCCGCGCCGGGCGTCGAGGTGGCGGGCCTCGTAGCGGCCCACCATGGCCGAGCGGCCGGGCAGGTCGGCGAGTACGGGGCCGCGCCAGAGGGCGAGGGCCTCGCCGAGCAGGGCGTCGGCCCGCTCGGGGGCACCGGCGGCGAGCGCGGCCGCCCCCTCGTCGGCGAGCCGCTGGAAGCGGTGGAGGTCGACGTCGTCGGGCTCGGCGCGCAGGCGGTAGCCGCCGTCCACGGAGGCCACCGCGTCCGGGCCGAGCGCGCGCCGCAGCCGTCCGACGAGCGCCTGGAGCGCCCCGGCCGCGTCGGCGGGCGGCTCGCCGTCCCAGACGGCGTCGATCAGCGCCTGCGCGGTGCGGGTGCGCCCCGGGTGCAGGGCGAGCGCCGCGAGGAGCGCGCGCAGCCGGGGGCCGCCGACGCCGGTGGGCCGGCCGTCGCCGGAATGGGCCTGGGTGGTGCCGAGGATGCCGTAACGCACGGATCCATTCTCCCCCGGCTCGTCCACCCGATTTTTTCCGCCCGCACGCACGCGTTACCCGGACGGGGCGAGAAGAAGTACGGTTCGCCCCGTACGTTCGTACACCCGGGGCATTCCCGGCAGCACAGGCCAAACCTTCAGGAGCGCACACCTATGACAACAGCGACCCGCGGCGAACGGCGCGTGAGCCCCGTCTTCCTCGCCCTCGTCGCCATCATGGCGGTCTCCATATGGGCGGTGTGGACGGACTTCTCGGCGAGCCCCGGCTTCGCCGTCTTCCTCTTCATCGTCTCGGGCTGGATCGTCTCGCTCTGCCTGCACGAGTACGCGCACGCGCGCTCGGCCCTCTTCGGCGGCGACATCTCGGTGGGGGCGAAGGGCTATCTGACGCTCGACCCGCTGAAGTACACGCACGCCGTGCTCAGCATCGTGCTGCCGGTGATCTTCGTGATCATGGGCGGGATCGGCCTGCCCGGTGGCGCGGTCTTCATCGAGCGGCACCGCATCCGCAGCCGCTGGAAGCAGAGCCTGGTCTCGGCGGCGGGCCCGCTGACGAACGCCCTCTTCGCGGCCGTCGTCGCGGCGCCCTTCTGGCTGGACGCCATGGACGGCGTGCCGGATCACTTCCGCTACGCCCTGGGCTTCATGGTGCTGCTCCAGGTCACCGCGGCGATCCTGAACTTCCTGCCGGTGCCGGGCCTGGACGGCTACGGCGTGATCGAGCCCTGGCTGTCCCACGGGATCCGGCGGCAGGTGGAGCCGTTCGCGCCGTTCGGCCTGCTCGCGGTCTTCGGCTTCCTGTGGATCCCCGAGGTGAACCACGCCTTCTTCGACATGGTCAACTCGCTGCTGCGCGGCCTGGGCGTGACGGAGTGGGACACCTACTGGGGCCGGCAGCTGTTCCGCTTCTGGCAGGGCACGCCGGACATCCCGCGGCTCGGCGACATCGTCATCGGCTAGCGGCCTGCTCGGCGGCACGGTCGTTCTTCGCCTTGCGCACGTAGTACCAGGCGATGTTGGACGAGACGCCGAGCAGCAGGATCCAGACGACACCGAGCCAGCTGCCCTGAACGAACGAGATGGCGGCCGCCACCGCTGCGAGGACGCATACGGCGATGGCGTAGAGAGCGAGGCGGGGCATGGGGGACGTTCTCCTGTCCGGGGGCGCGTTGCGTACGATCCCGGCCATTGTCCCCCACGGGGTCGCTGCGCTTTGCAGGCGGTTATGGGTGCGGGTTCGCTGCGCTTTGCGGCTCGCCGTCGGGTGCGGGTCCGTTGCCTCCCCCAGCTACCGCTGGGAGGTGCCCCCAACGGGCTGAATGTGCCGGCTACGGTCCGCACCATCCAGCCCGTCCGGCGATTGAGGACGCGGCCGCAGGCCGCCCCCGCCGCAGGCGGCGAACCGGCCCGCAGCCGGGGGCCTGGGGCACGCGCCCCAGTTCGGGAAGGGGCGGGGCTGGGGAACAAGCGCCGCAGGCGACAGCCACCCGCACCCGACAACGGCGAGCCCCTACACGTCCGTCACCCGCAGCCCCGCATGCGCCTTGTACCGCCGATTCACGGAAATAAGATTCGCCACCAGCGACTCCACCTGATGCGCATTGCGCAGACGCCCCGCGAAAACACCCCGCATGCCAGGAATGCGGCCGGCCAGCGCCTGGACGATGTCCGTGTCAGCCCGCACCTCGCCGAGGACCATCACGTCGGTGTCGATCTCGGCGATCTCCGGGTCCGACAGCAGCACGGCCGACAGGTGGTGGAAGGCGGCGGTCACCCGGGAGTCCGGCAGCAGGGCGGCGGCCTGCTCGGCCGCGCTGCCCTCCTCCGGCTTCAGCGCGTAGGCGCCCTTCTTGTCGAAGCCCAGCGGGTTGACGCAGTCGATCACCAGCTTCCCGGCGAGCTCCTCGCGCAGCGACTCCAGCGTCTTCGCGTGCCCGTCCCACGGCACGGCGACGATCACGATGTCGCTGCGCCGCGCGCACTCGGCGTTGTCCGCGCCCTCGACGCCCAGGCCCAGCTCCTCGGCGGCGGTCCGCGCGCGCTCGGCGGCACGCGACCCGATGATCACCCGCTGCCCGGCCTTCGCCAGCCGGTAGGCGAGCCCGCGCCCCTGGTCACCGGTGCCGCCGAGCACGCCGACCGTCAGGCCGGAAACGTCGGGGAGCTCCCAAGGGTCCTTGGCAGGAGCCTTCTTCGTGTCGTCAGAAGTAGTCATGGCAGCGATCCTGTCACGCACCCGCGGAGGGAGCGCCTCCGGCGGTTACGGGGGCTGGGGAACAAGCCCGCCGCAGGCGCAAGCAACCCGCACCCGCAGCCCACCACCCCAGCCCGTACGGGTGAGAACGCCGCATCCCCGGCACGGCCCCGCCCCCACCCCCGCCACAATCGACCGCATGGATGCCGTACGCGTCGCGCTCCTGCGCGAAGTCCTCGCCGGAACGGAATGGCTCCAGTCCACCCGCCGCTTCGCGGGAACGCTCCGGACCTCGGTCACCCGCCACCACGGCGGCCTGCTCCTCGTCGGCACCGCGGAGTACGAGCCCTGGCACCTGGCCGCCCACCTGGACGACGAGGCCGCCTGGTCCGGCCTGCCCGAGCTGTCGCCCACCCTCGTGCGCCACCGGGTCCCGCCCGGCGGACCCGCGCACCTGTCGGTCGGGCTCGGCCGGCTCGCGGCGGCCCGGCGGGGCGAGACGCTGCTGGTGGTGACGGCCCGGCGGCCCGGCGCCGAGCTGCTGGAGCGGGTGCACGACGTACGCCGCGGCGGGGCGACCGTGCTCGCCCTGGACGGCACCCCCGACGGTACGGACTCCGAGCTCTGCACCCTCGCCCACGACCGGCTGACCGTGCCCCCCTCGCCGTCCTCCACCACCACCGAGCTCGACCTCGACACCGTGCAGCACCTGGTCAGCGCCGCCGCCGGGGAGAACAGCCTGCCCACGCGGCGCGGCCGCCGCTTCCGCGACCGACTCGCCCGGCTCGCGGACCAGTTGACGGCTCCTCCGCCGCCCCGCTGGTGACAGATCCCGGGGAAACCAGAAGAAACCCGAAGAAAACAGTTTGCTCCACATGGCCCGGTTACGGACCATGGTCTCCCGTGACTGCGCAAGACCCCCCTTCCGAACCCTCCGCCCCCTCTGTCCCTTCTGAACCCGTGCCCGGCCGCCGCCTGCGCGCGCTGCTGCCCGACCTGTCCCCCTGGCGCTCCTCCCCCGACTACCGCCGGATGTGGCTGGCCGGGCTGGTGACGGTCTTCGGCACGTTCCTGACCTTCATCGCGGTGCCCCTTCAGCTCAAGGAGCTGACCGGCTCGGCACTCGCCGTGGGCGCGGTCGGCGCGGTCGAGCTCGTCCCCCTGATCGTCTTCGGCCTCTACGGCGGCGCACTCGCCGACGCCCTCGACCGCCGCAAGCTGATCCTGTGGACCGAGGCCGGGCTCGGGGTCCTGTCGGTGATCCTGCTGCTCAACACGCTGCTGCCGGACCCGCTGATCTGGCCGCTGTACGTGGTGGCGGCGCTGACCAGCGCCCTGAGCGGGCTCCAGCGCCCCGCGATGCAGGCGATCGTGCCGCGCATCGTCGCGCACGACCAGCTCCCCGCGGCCATCGCCCTGAACTCGATGCGCTGGCAGATCGGCGCCATCGCGGGCCCGTCCCTGGCCGGCCTGATCATCGCGTTCGCGGGGCTGCCGTGGGCGTACACCCTGGACATCGCCTCGTACGCGGTCTCCGGCCTGCTGCTCCTGGGCCTCGCCCCCTCCCCCGCGGCGCGCGAGGCGGAGAAGCCGTCCTTGCGCGGCATCCTGGAGGGCGGCCGCTACGCGTGGAGCCGCAAGGAGCTGCTCGGCACGTACGCCATCGACATGGCGGCCATGCTGTTCGCCTTCCCCACCGCGATCTTCCCCTTCCTCGCGGACGACCTGGGTGTGCCCTGGGCACTGGGCCTGATGTACTCGGCCGGCGCGGTCGGTTCCCTCGTCGTGAGCCTGACCAGCGGCTGGGCCTCACGGGTCCACCGGCACGGCCGGATGGTCGTCTTCGCGGCCCTCGGCTGGGGCGCGGCGATGGCCGTGGCGGGCTGGATGCACAACATCTGGCTCGTGCTGCTCTTCCTCGCGGTGGCGGGCGGCTGCGACATGATCAGCGGCCTCTTCCGCTCCGCGATCTGGGACCAGACGATCCCGGACGAACTCCGCGGCCGCCTGGCAGGCATAGAAATGCTGTCCTACTCCCTGGGCCCGCAGATAGGCCAGGTCCGGGCGGGCGGCATGGCTTCGCTGACCAATGCGCGTACGTCTGTGTGGGCGGGGGGTGTCGCCTGTGTGGCCTCGGTGGGCCTGCTGGCTGTCGCCTTGCCGAAGCTTCTGGCTTATGACGGGCGGACGGACGAGCACGCGGTGCGGTTGCGCCAGCGCAAGGCGGCGGAGGTGGCTGAGGCCGCGTAGCCGGCTGCGGGCCCGTTGCCGCCTGCGGCGGGAGCGCCCTGCGGGCGCGTCCTCAAACGCCGGACGGGCTGAATGGTGCGGACCGTAGCCAGCACAACCAGCCCGTTGGGGGCACCTCCCAGCGGTAGCTGGGGGAGTTTGAGGACAGCGCGCGAAGCGTGCTTCGGGGTCTGGGGCGGAGCCCCAGTTTCGGGAAGGGGCGGGGCTGGGGAAAAAGCCCGCCGCAGGCGCCACGCACCCGCCCCCCAACCCCCGTCACTCCCCCGACGGCCGCCCCCCGTCATCGTTCCAACGAGGATCCTCCCGCCACTCCTCATTCCGCTCGCGCGCCGTCTCCATCGCATGCCCCGCCTCCTCCCGCGTCCCATAAGGACCCATCCGGTCGGCGGCCCGGCATTCCGGCCCCTCCTCCACCACGCCGTGCTTGAGGCAGAAGTACCACTCCCCCGCCTTGCCGGTCGCGCGCCTCTTGAACAGTGCCATCGGGGCCTCCCTCACTCATCGGGCTCTCGCCCACATGCTCCCCGATGCGCCCTGGATACACTCGCTGACATGTCTGGCCAGTCGCTTCTCACTCCGGGGACGCTCTCCCCCTCCCGCCCCGTACCCGCCTCGATCCCGCGGCCCGAGTACGTCGGCAAGGACACTCCGACGCCGTACGACGGCCCCGAGGTCCAGAGCGCCGAAACGATCGAGCGCATGCGGACCGCGGGCCGCATCGCCGCGCGGGCGATGGAGGAGGCGGCCAAGCTCATCGCCCCGGGCGTGACGACGGACGAGCTGGACCGCGTCGCGCACGAGTACATGTGCGACCACGGCGCCTACCCCTCCACGCTCGGCTACCGCGGCTTCCCCAAGTCGCTGTGCGCCTCCGTGAACGAGGTGATCTGCCACGGCATCCCGGACTCGACCGTGCTGCGCGACGGCGACATCGTCAACCTCGACGTGACGGCCTTCATCGGCGGCGTGCACGGCGACAACAACGCCACCTACCTGTGCGGTGACGTGGACGAGGAGTCCCGCCTGCTGGTCGAGCGGACCCGCGAGGCGCTCAACCGCGCCATCAAGGCGGTCAGGCCCGGCCGCCGGATCAACATCATCGGCCGGGTCATCGAGTCGTACGCCAAGCGCTTCGGCTACGGCGTCGTCCGCGACTTCACCGGTCACGGCATCAACTCGTCCTTCCACTCCGGCCTGATCGTCCCGCACTACGACAGCCCGCACCACGACACCCTGATCCAGCCCGGGATGACCTTCACCATCGAGCCGATGCTGACGCTGGGGACGTACGAGTACGACATGTGGGCGGACGGCTGGACGGTCGTCACGAAGGACCGCAAGCGGACCGCGCAGTTCGAGCACACGCTGGTGGTGACGGACTCCGGGGCGGAGATTCTCACCCTCCCGTAGGGCGGCCGGGGGCGGTAAGGTTTTACCGACAGCACGTCGGGAAACCATTGACTTAGGTAAGCCTAAGTAGAGAGAATCGGTGACGTCGGCGCGCCCCCGCGCGCTCGTCCCGCCGCCCCCGCCCCTCGGTCTCCGGAGGTCCGCCTTGGACGCGCCCGCCACCACGCCGTTCTCCACGCTGATCCGCACCGCCTCCCACGAGCAGCACACGGAGGCCGAGAACTCGTCGTTCATGAGCGACATGCTCGGCGGGCGGCTCGGCGTCGTTGCCTACCGCCGCTATACGGAACAGCTCTGGTTCGTCTACCGCGCCCTGGAAGCCGCTTCCGCGGCCCTCGCGGACGACCCGGTCGCGGGCCCCTTCATACGCCCCGAGCTCGCCCGCACGCCCGAGCTGGAGCGCGACCTGACCCACCTCGGCGGCCCGGACTGGCGTACGGGCCTGGAGCCGCTCCCGGCGACCGCCGCGTACGCCGCCCGCGTCGCGGAGTGCGCCCGCGCCTGGCCCGCCGGCTATGTCGCCCACCACTACACCCGCTATCTGGGCGACCTCTCCGGCGGCCAGATCATCCGCGGCACCGCCGAGAAGACGTGGGGCTTCGCCCGCAAGGGCGACGGCGTCCGCTTCTATGTCTTCGAGGGCATCGGCAACCCCGCGGCGTTCAAGCGGGAGTATCGCGAGCTGCTCGACGCGCTGCCGGTGGACGACCTGGAGAAGCAGCGGGTGATCGACGAGTGCAAGCGGGCTTTCGCGCTGAACACGGAGGTGTTCCTCGCACTGGGCCGGGAATTCCCGCTGAGCGCGTAGCTCTTCGGCGGATCCGCTGCCGGGCCGGGTCTCGGGCTCAGGCCCGCGCCACCCGGCCCGGCGGGGGTTCAGAGCGCGCCGCCTCTGACGGCGGAGACGAACGAGGACCAGGCGCCGGACGGAAGCATGAGCGCAGGGTTCTGCGGGGTCTTGCTGTCACGGACGGGGACGACGCCGGAGACCGCGAATGCGGGGGCCCATTCGACGCAGGTTCCGCCGTTCCCGTCGCTGTAGCTGGACTTCACCCATATCGCGCGGGTGAGGTCGAGGGTGGTGCTCATATTCGTACGCCTCCATGACATACCGGATGAGGGAGAGGGAGTCATCGAGTGACAGGGCGTTGGCGCGCATCCGCTCATAGGTCACGCGCGCTTCGGCGACTGTTGCCGCTTGGTCATACACCTGCCCCTGCACATAGCTCTCCGCGTACAGGACTTCGGTTCCGTCCTGCTGCCTGAGCAAGATAAACGGCGTTCCCCTGGGAGGGGCTCCATCGAAAGGGAGCACCTGAACCGTGATGCGCGGGTGCTCGGTTACCGCCACCAAGTGCCGGAGTTGCCTCAACATCACGTCAGCGCCGCCCACACCGGACCACAGCGCAGCCTCGTGCAGGATGACCCAGAACGATGGAGGCTTGGGCCTGTCGAACACTTCCCGGCGCCGCATTCGGTCGTCTACGCGCTGCTTGATCTGCGGTGTCGCATCACCTGGCCGGGCCGCCCGATAGAGAGCTTCGGCGTACTCGGGAGTCTGCAATATCCCTGCCACCAGGACGGGCGAGTAGTCGCAGACGTCGGCCGCCTCACGCTCCAACTGGAGATATGGGATCATCCACGCCGGGTTGCCCGCGTCCGCCGCTCGCTGGCGCATTCTGGCGTAGACCCCCGGCGTACCGAAGACCTTGTCGCACTGCTCGGCGAACTGTGGGCTGGCCAGCTGCTGCCCCGTTTCCACCTTGCTGACGTAAGGCTGTTGACAGCACAGCTTCTCGGCGAGCACGGCTTGCGACCACCCGCGCGCCTCACGGGCGTACTTGATCTCCGCACCGAACGTCCCGACAGGCGACTCCGGCGAGCCCGACTCATCGCTCATGTGTTCAACTCCCCATATTCCAGCCTCACTTGGAATGGCTGGAGCCCTGGTCAGCCTAGCGGCACCGGTGGAATCTGAGCTTCACGGTTGATGCCCGCTCCTCATGAGCGGAACACACGGAGGCTCGAACGCAATGACGGAGACGACGGGCGCTGCCCTCTGGACCGGCTACCGATCCGGCGCCCTGGTGGTGGACAAGACCACCGGCCGGCTGGGCGTGTCCCACGCGTTCGACGGCGAGAGGTACACGCTCGCGGGGGTCGGGAGCACCGAGCGGTGGACGGCACCGGCGGCGGCGATCCGCCTGGCCACTGACGAGGAACGCCGCACGCTCGGCCTCGGGCCGCGGGACATGGGCTGATACCTGCACCCCTAGGGCGGGCCCCAGACGCCCGTCCGGCCGTCGGCTTGGCAGGTCCGGCCGGACGGGTGCACCACATCGCACGACGACACAGGGACAGGCCTTGTGTCGGCACAGTCGGCACCAGGAAGGCAGACATGGCGACAGTCGCGGAACGGCCGGTCGCTCCGGCACAGAAGAGCATTCAGGTCGAGGTCACGGGCAAGTGCCCGCTCAGCTGTGAGCACTGCTTCGCGGCCTCGGGCCCGCGCGGTACTCACGGCACCATGACCTTCAACCAGTGGCGTAACGTCATCAGCGACGCGGCAGCGATGGGCATCCCTCATTTCCAACTCATTGGCGGTGAACCGACGTTCTACCCCCAGTGGATCGACCTGGTCGAGCACGCCCTGTCTCTGCGACTCCGAGTCGAGGTCTACAGCAACCTTTTCCACGTTCGGCCCGAGTGGTGGGACGTGCTTGCCCGTGACGGCGTATCGCTCGCGACGAGCTACTACAGTGACCACGCGAACGAGCACGACAAGATCACCACGCGGGTCGGGAGTTACCGACGCACCTGCGACAACATCGAGGAAGCCGTCCGCCGGGGCGTCCCCGTCCGCGCGGGCATCGTGCACGTCCTCGAAGGACAGCGGGTCGAGCCGGCCCGTGCGGAACTGAGGGCCTTGGGCGTCACCCACGTGAGGGTCGATCGCGTGCGCGCCATCGGCCGGGCAGCGACCGAAGGGACCCCTGACACCTCGGAACTGTGTGGCAGGTGCGGCACGGGGCAAGTGGCCGTCCTCCCCGACGGCAAAGTCGTTCCCTGCGCCATGTCCCGGTTCCTGCCCTGTGGCACGGTGCAGGAGCGGCCTCTTGCGGACATCCTGGGAAGCGCCGAGTGGCGGCACGTGCTGGAGAGCATTCCGGCTCGCGCGGAGAACCCGTGCGACCCCGACTGCCTCCCGGCGCTGGACGGGGGTGACTGCGCCCCCGCGGAGCAGGAAGCATGTGACCCCGCGTACGCCGATGTCGGTGACAGCGACAAGAAGTGAGAGTGATGCCCGTGGACTGGAAGCCACACGCGCAGCAACTCGCCACGCAGGTGGTCGATCCCGTCTCGCGGTGGGGTGTGCCGATCGCTGCGACTCCCCGCCACATCTTCGTACCCCGGTGGTGGGAACGGGCCGACAGCGGCGGATGGGTCTTGCGCGATGGGCCCGGAGAGCCGGGCGCGTGGATGGCCGCCGCCTACGCGGATCAGACGCTCGTCACCCGGATCGGACCGCTCCACGCCGACCGGGCCGGGGGCGACGGGACCGCCGTCGGGCGGCCGACATCGTCCTCGACGCTGCCCGGCCTGGTCGTCAAGATGTACCGCTACGGCCGACTGTACGAAGGCGCCGATCTTCTCGACGTCGCCACGGGCTCGGGCTACGGAACCGCTCTGGCCGCCCGCGTATTCGGGGAACAACACGTCACAGCACTGGACGTCGACCCCTATCTCACAGAGGCCGCGCGGGACCGCCTCGACCGCATCGGGCTTCGGCCGAACGTCATCACGTGTGATGCGACAGGCCCGGTCCCGGGCGACTACGACCGGATCGTGTCCATGGTCTCCGTCTGGCCCGTGCCGGCCTCGTGGCTGTCCGCGCTCCGGCCCGGCGGACGTCTCGTGACGACCATCGCGAACACGTCGATGATCCTCACGGCATGGAAGACCGACGACGGCGGGGCGGTCGGACAGATCGAACGCGACTGGGCCGGATTTATGCACACCCGCCGAGGCGACGACTATCCGCCCGGACTCGGGAGCCAACTCGACGCGATCAAGGACTCGGAGGGAGAACACGTCACCCGAGGCCGGTACCCGGTCCTGAACCTCACCGACGCGTGGGAGCTGCGGTCGATGCTCGAACTCTCCGTCCCCGGAGTGGAAACCCACTACCGGCAGGAGGGCGGGCAGCGCACCGCATGGCTCGTCCACGAGGACGGATCATGGGCGCGGGCGACCGCCGCACGGCTGGACCCGCCCACCGTTCACCAGAGCGGCCCCCGCCGGCTCTGGGACGTCCTCGAACGCATCCGGCACCGGCAGAACGCCGAGGGTGGCCTACCGGTCCACGGCAGTCGCGTGAAGATCGAACCTGACGGAACCTGCCACCTCACCCGGGGCAAGTGGTCCGCCGTCATCAAGTAGGCCTGACGGCCGCCTCGCCCACACGAAGGCGTGTGGGCGAGGCCCTGGACATCAGCCCTGCTGGCCGGCCTTGCGGCGGCGCGCCGCGTAGACCGCGCCGCCACCGACGGCGATCAGCGCTGCCGCACCGCCGAGGAGCGGGCCGGTGGGCGTGTTCGCGCCGGTGGAAGCGAGCGAGCCGGAGGCGGTGATGTCGGTCGCCGTAGCGCCGGTGGAGCCGGTCGAGCCCGTGGTGGCGGAGGTGTTGGTGGCGGTCGCGCCGGTGGTGCCGGTCGAGCCGGTCGTGTCCGTGCTCTTGTCCGAGCCGGTGTCCGACGGGACGTCAGGGAGCTTGGCATTCTTGTCTGTTGCGACGTTGACTGTCAGCGGGTCCAGGGCGTCGCCGCTCTTGACGATCGGGTCCTTCTTAAAGGTGAACGCCTTCTCCCCATCCTTCGTCAGCGTCGCCGGGAGTGCCGACAGGCCCACCACGCCGTCCTTGGGCTTGGGGGAGTCCGTGATCGTCAGGTTGGCAAGCACGACATCGTTGGTGAGGGCGGAGTTACCCTCAGCCGTGACGTTGGCCCTGATCGAGCCGACCTTGTCATGCACCTCAACCTTGAAGTCGGAGAAATTCCAGTTCAGGCTGCCCCCGTTAGCAGTGAAGCGGACAGAACCCTTGAACGTGACCGTAAGGGTCGAGGTCTTGGCGTCGTACGTGCCTTCACCCTTGGGGAAGCGGTAGCCCCCCTTGAACGACCTCGCGCCGCCGGAGACAGTGGCCTTACCGCTCGCGTTGTCGATGTACTTCCGGAAGGTTTCCGACAGCCCCCAGTCGAGGTTGCCGTCGAAGAGCTCCACACCCTTCTCACTCTTCTCCCCGTCGGCCTTGCCCGCATCGCCACCGGTCTGGCCCTGCCCATGGCCCGCACCATCGCCACCGCCGTCCTGGCCACTCGCCGTCGGCTTCACCGAGAAGTCGAGCGGGTCGAGTTCCTCGCCCACCTTGTAGGGCTTCTCGTCGCCCACGTACGTGAATGCCGCCACCCCGTCCGCCGTCAGCTTCGCGGGTATCTTCTTGAAGGTGTGGACGCCCCCCGGGGCAGTGTGCTCGACGTAGTCCAGCGTGGCGATGACCTTCTCCAGGGGTTTTTCGTTCCCCTTCGTGACAGTGGCCGTTATCTCACCTTTCTTCTCCTTGGTCGCGGTGACGACCTTCAGGTCGGAGAGCTTGAGGTCGAGCTTGTAGCCGTGTTCCGCATCCCCGTGCCCCCGGAAGTGCACGCTGCCCTTGAAGGTCGTGGTGAACGAGCCGGTCGACTTGTCGTAAGTGCTCTTGTCCCCGACGAACGTGTAGACGCCGGTGCCCTCGGCCTTCTGCGCCCCGTCGGCGACGTCGACGATTCCGCCCTTGAGGTAGTCACGAAGCGACTGCTTCACCCCCCACTCGAGCTTGCCGTCCTTGAGCTCCGGCTCAGCCTTCGACGCGTGGCTCGACGACGGGGCCTCGACCGACTTCGAAGCGCCGCCCGGCTTCGACGCACCGGCTGAGGCTGACGCCGAAGCCGACGCCGACGCCTCGCCCTGCGGCTGAGCGTTCGGCGGCTCCGCCGCGAACGCGGGCGCAGTCAGCACAGTCGCCCCAAGGGCAGTCGCCGTAGCCAGCGCAGCGAGCGCGGCACGGCGTGCGGTGACGGTCATGTTTGGTTCTCCTAGAGAAACTTGAGACAACTGGGTCAGAGTTTGACCTCCATGACATCAGGTCGCCGGGGAGCGGGGAAGGCCTGGGTCGGCCGTGACGCATGGGAGGACGTCACGGACAACACCAGGCAGGCCAGTCATTCGCCTGAAACGGAATCAGATGCGCCCGTTGCGGGCACCGCTCGGCGCCGCTGGATCACCAGGAAAACGACGCCCACCAGCATCAGCGCACCCACCCCCGCGACCACAACCGGAAGCACCGGGAAGGAGTCGGACGAAGAGGATTCCTCGGCCGATTCAGGTGCAGGCGCGGACGCAGGCGGCGCAGAAGGTGAGGACTTGCCCAGGTTCGGCAGCGCCGGAAGCTTCGCCTTCGTCGTCAGCGGTACGGCGAGCGAGACGGGGTCCATGTCCGCGCCCTCCTTGTACACGCCGCCGAACGCCTTCGCGCCCTCGGCCGTCAGTTTCGCCGGGGCCGCGGTGATAGCGGCGAGGCCGTCCTTCTCGGTCAGTTCGGACGCGTCGAAGGTGACGAGGGGGAGGGCCTTGCCCGCGCCGCTCCCGCCGGTGACGTCCGCCGACAGCGTGCCCTTGCCGTCCTTCACGGCCGCCTTGACCCCGCCGAGGGTGAGATCGAGGTGCTTGCCGGTGAAGTGGAGGGTGCCGTCGAAGGACGCGTCGAGTGCCTTCTTCTCCCCGTCGTACGCGCCCTTGCCCTTCGGGAAGCGGAACAGCGCACCGCCGTCCTGGGCACCGTCACCCACCTTCCAGGAGCCCTGGGCGATGGGGCCCGAGACGTACTCACGGAAGGTGCGGCGCACTCCCCAGTCGACGGCGGCTTCCTTGAACTCGCCCTTGGGCAGATCCGATTCGTCAGACTTCGTAGCGGCCGAAGCATCCCCGACGTCGGCGGACAGGCTCACGGGGTCGAGGGCCGTGCCCGCCTTGTAGTAACCGGCGAACGCCTTCTCACCCTCCGCGGTGAGCGTGGCGGGGACGTTCGTCAGCGTGACGGCGGCGGTGTCGTCGCCGCGCAGGTTCACACCGGAGAGGTCGAGCGAGGCGAAGGGTACGTGGGTGGCCGTGGTGACCTCGCCCGTCCCCCTGGACTTGCCGGTCATGTCGGCGTAGAGCGTGCCCTTGCCGCCGGAGACGCCGACGGCCGGGCTGCTGAGGGTGAGGTCGAGGTCGTACGAGCCGTCGGGCTTCTTGTGGCCGGTGAAGTGCACCCCGCCCTGGAAGGACGCGTCGAACGCGCCGGCGTCGGAGTCGTACGAGCCCTTGGCGGAGTGGAAGCGGAACTGGTTGTCGCCCTCCGTCGCCGCACCGTCCCGGAGCTCCCAACTGCCGTGTGCGGCAGGTCCGGTGACATAGCTCTGGAAGGAGGATTTGATCCCCCAGTCCAGCCGGCCGCCGGCTATCTCCCGGGACTCCGCCGCGTGCGCGGCGGACATCGGCACCAGCGCCGCCAGCAGCGCCGTGAGGAGGCCGAGGGCCGGGAGGCGGGCGGGTCTGGACGGGAGCGACATGAGGGGGCCCCTTTCGGGCGGGTCGACAGGCTTCACCGGATGGCAATTTAGGTAAGGCTAACCTAAGCTGCATCCCATCAGGTCGGAAACCCCCGGCCGGAGCGAAAGGCGGAACCGTGCTTCAACGGCAGTCGGCGGGCCCTCCGATACGTACCCCGCGCCGCCTCGGCACACTCATCGCCCTGCTGGCTTTCCTGGCCGCGCTCACCGGCCTCACCGCCTGCTCGAAGAACGGAAGCGGAAACGGAAGCCCGTCGCGGAGCGCGGCCGCCGCCGACCGCGTCGAACCGCTCAAGGACGCGCCGCATCCCCAACTTCCCGTCACGGTGCGGTCGGTGGACGGCCACGACGTGACCGTACGCAGCGCCGACCGGATCGTGCCGCTCACCGGGGCGCTCGCCGAGACCGTCTTCACCCTCGGTCTCGGCGACCACGTCGTGGCCCGTGACGTCACCGCCACCTTCGACCAGGCGAAGAAGCTCCCCGTCGTCACCCGCGCCCACGACGTCTCCGCGGAGGGTGTCCTCTCGCTCAAGCCGACGCTCGTCCTCGCGGAGACCACCACCGGCCCGGCCGAGGCCGTCGACCAGATCCGGGCCGCCGGGATCCCGCTCGTCGTGCTCGACCCGGCGAAGAAGCTCGACGACGTCGGCCCGCGCATCGACAAGGTGGCCGCGGCTCTCGGCGTCCGCCCCGCCGGTGACGAACTGCGCCACCGCACCGAGCAGCGCGTCGACGCCGCGAGGAAGAACATCCCGCACGACGGCGGGAAGAAGCCGCGGGTCGCGTTCCTCTATCTGCGCGGCTCGGCCTCCGTCTATCTCCTCGGCGGCGCGGGATCCGGTGCCGACTCGCTCATCGAGGCGGCGGGCGGGGTGGACGCGGGCAAGGAGTCGGGGCTGAAGAGGGACTTCACGCCCATCACCAGCGAGGCCCTGGCCAAGGCGGCCCCCGACGTGGTGCTCGTCATGAGCAAGGGCCTCGACTCGGTCGGCGGCGTGGACGGCCTCCTCAAGATCCCGGGGGTCGCCCAGACCCCCGCCGGGATGGACCGCCGCGTCGCCTCGGTCGACGACGGCGTCCTGCTGAACTTCGGGCCCCGCACCGACACCGTCCTCGCCTCCCTGATCGGGCAGATCCACCCGAAGGGGGCCTGACGTGGCCCTGTTGGCCAAGCCGCGCGAACGGTCGGCCACCGGCTCGGCCACCGGAGAGGACGCCCCGCCCCGGCGCCGCCGTACGGGCCCGCTCCTGGCCCTCGGCATGGCCGCGGCCCTCCTCGCCCTGTGCCTCCTCTCGGCGGGCCTCGGCGCGTACGACATCCCCGTCGGCGACGTCCTCGGCTCGCTGCTCCACCGCACGGGCCTCGGCGGCCACGCGCTGGACCGGGTCGGCGAGAGCGTGTTGTGGAACGTCCGGCTGCCGCGCGTGGCCCTCGCGCTGCTCGTCGGCGCGTCGCTGGGGTGCGCGGGCGCGCTGATGCAGGGCGTGTTCGGCAATCCGCTCGCCGAGCCCGGTGTCATCGGCATCTCGGCGGGCGCGGCCGTCGGGGCGGTCGCCTCGATCGCGCTCGGGCTGACCTTCCTCGGCAACTGGACGGTGGCGGGCTGCGCGTTCGCGGGCGGGCTGGTGACGGTCCTGCTGGTGTACGCGCTGTCGCGGTCCGGCGGCCGTACGGAGGTGGTGACCCTCATCCTCACCGGCATCGCGGTGAACGCCTTCGCGGGCGCCCTCATCGGCCTGTTCCTCTTCCTCGCGGACAGCGCTCAGGTCACCCAGATCACCTTCTGGCAGCTCGGTTCGCTCGCCCAGGCGACGTGGCCGAAAGTGCTCGCCGTGCTGCCGTGCGCGGTGGCGGGGCTGGCCGTCGCGCCCTGGTTCGCCCGGAAGCTGGACCTCCTCGCCCTCGGCGAGCGCCCCGCGCGCCACCTCGGGGTGGACGTCGAGCGGCTGCGCCTCGTACTGGTGCTGGTGGTGGCGCTGTTGACGGCGGCCGCGGTGGCCGTGGCCGGGATCGTCACCTTCGTGGGGCTGCTGGTGCCGCACCTGCTGCGCATGGCGGCGGGCCCGGGGCACCGCTTCCTCGTCCCGGGCAGCGCGCTGGGCGGCGCGCTCGTCCTGGTCGCCGCCGACCTCGCGGCCCGCACGGCGGCCCGTCCGGCGGAACTCCCGCTGGGCGTCCTGACGGCACTGCTGGGAAGCCCGTTCTTCTTCTGGCTGCTGCGGCGGACGCGGCGCAGGCAAGGAGGTTGGGCCTGATGACTCGTCGGCACCGTACGCAAGGAGGCCCGGCCTGATGCGTTCCCTCTTCCGGTCGCGCACGCGGCATCTGCCGCTGCCCTCCCCCATCGGGACCGTGCGGGCCGAGGCCCGTGCCCTGCGGGTGCGGCTCGGGGACCGTACCGTCCTCTCCGAGGTCGAACTGGCCGTCGCCGGAGGCGAAGTGCTCGTGCTCGTCGGGCCGAACGGCGCCGGGAAGTCCACCCTGCTCGCCGCGCTCGCCCACGACCTGCCCGCGGAGTCGGGCGAGGTGTGGATCGACGGGCGGCCCGCCGCCGCCTGGACGCCCGCCGACCTCGCGCTGCGCCGGGCCGTGCTACCGCAGTCGGCGGAACTGTCGTTCCCCTTCGCGGCCCGGGACGTCGTACGGATGGGCCGCGCGCCCTGGGCCGGCACCGACGCGGAGGACGAGGACGACGAGGCCGTGCGCAGTGCCATGGCCGCCGCCGAGGTGACCGGCTTCGCGGACCGGCCTTTCGCCGCGCTGTCCGGCGGCGAGCGGGCCCGGGTCTCGCTCGCCCGCGTCCTCGCGCAGCGCGCCCCGCTGCTGCTGCTCGACGAGCCGACCGCCGCACTGGACCTGCGCCATCAGGAACTGGTGCTGGGGGTGTGCCGGGAGCGGGCCGCGGCGGGCGACGCGGTGGTGGTCGTCCTGCACGACCTGGGGCTCGCCGGGGCGTACGCGGACCGGGTCGCCGTGCTGCACCGGGGCCGGATCGCGGCCGAGGGTCCGCCGTCCGAGGTCTTCGACGCGGAATTGCTGAGTCATGTCTACGCACAGCCGGTGGAGGTAATTGATCATCCGCGCACCGGTGACCCTTTGGTGATACCGAGACGGGCGGGACGAGATTTTGCCCCGTGAGAGCAGAATCACGCGCTGTTTGGGGAACAGGATAGGCAAGCCTCAGATAAGTTAGGGCAGCCTAATTAGGCCATGCTGTTTCGGCCACGCTCGGCCGAGTTCAGTTCCGCCTTCCTTGAGTCCGCCCTCCTTGAGCATGCCTGGAGCCCCGTATGCGAGCCCTCCGCTCCTCCGTCGTCACCGCCATCGCAGCGGCAGCGGCCCTGACCGCCGTGTCCGGTTGCGCCGAGAAGTCGGACGGCAAGGGCTCGGACGCCGTCAACGTCACCGCATCCGACGACAAGTGCGAGGTCTCCAAGACCTCTTTCCCGGCCGGGCACGTCAAGATCAATGTCCAGAACAAGGGCTCCAAGGTCACCGAGGTGTACGTCTACACCCCGGACGACCGGATCGTGACCGAGCGCGAGAACATAGGCCCCGGCACCAAGGCGGAGATCACCGCCACCATCAAGGCCGGTTCGTACGAGGTCGCCTGCAAGCCCGGCATGAAGGGCGACGGCATCCGTCAGAAGATCACCGTGACGGGCGGCGGCGCGGAGAAGAAGAGCGACCCGGAGCTGGACAAGGCCGTCGCGGAGTACCGCAAGTACGTGCAGCAGCAGGCCGACGAGACGCTCCCCGCGGCGCAGAAGTTCGCGGACGCGGTCAAGAACGGCGACCTGGACGAGGCGAAGAAGCAGTACGCCGTCTCCCGCACCGGCTGGGAGCGGACCGAGCCGGTCGCGGAGTCCTTCGGTGACATCGACCCGAAGGTGGACGTCCGCGAGGACGGCCTGGAGAAGGACCAGAAGTGGACCGGCTGGCACAAGCTGGAGAAGTCGCTCTGGGACGACAAGAAGATCTCGGACGACGACAAGAAGCTCGCCGACCAGCTGATGACGGACCTCAAGGACTGGCAGAAGCGCGTCGGCACCGCCGAGATCACCCCGACCAGCATGGCCAACGGCGCCAAGGAACTCCTCGACGAGGTCTACCGGAACAAGATCACCGGTGAGGAGGAGCGCTACAGCCACACCGACCTGATCGACTTCGAGGCCAACGTGGACGGCGCCGAGAAGGCGTACGGCCTGCTGAAGCCGGTCGCCTCCAAGCACGACCCGGAGCTCACCAAGGAACTGGACAAGCAGTTCGACGCGGTGAAGAAGGCGCTCGGCGACTACCGCGACGGCGACAGCTTCAAGTCGTACGACACGGTCGGCAAGGACGACCGCAAGAAGCTGTCCGACGCCGTCAACGCCCTCTCCGAGCCGCTGTCCAAGCTCGCCGCGGCCGTCGCCAAGTAATCGGGGACCGACTTCCATGGCTGACGAGAAAATGGCTGACGAGAAGATGACGGACCCGAAGATGACGGACGAGACGTCCACCGGCGGGAAGAAGCCCGCGCCCTCCCGCCGCTCGATACTCGGCTGGGGCGGTGCCGGGCTCGCACTGGGCGCGGCCGTCGCCGGGGGCACCGCCGCCGCGCTGCGCAGCGGTGACGACGCCTCGCCCGCCGCCTCCGCGGGCGACGCCGTGCCGTTCTTCGGCGACCACCAGGCCGGCATCGCCACCGCCGTGCAGGACCGCCTGCACTTCGCGTCCTTCGACGTGACCACCACCGACCGTGCCGCGCTGGTCAAGCTGCTCCAGGAGTGGACGGCCGCGGCCGCGGCGATGACGGCCGGTCACGAGGTCGGCGAGGGCGCGATCAGCGACAACGAGGAGCTGCCGCCGGACGACACCGGCGAGGCCCTCGGCCTCAAGCCCTCCCGGCTGACCCTGACCTTCGGCGTCGGGCCCGGCCTCTTCGAGAAGGACGGCAAGGACCGCTTCGGGCTCAAGTCCCGCCGCCCCAAGGCCCTGATCGACCTGCCGGCCTTCCCCGGCGACAACCTCGACGCGGCCCGCAGCGGCGGCGACCTGTGCGTCCAGGCCTGCGCGGACGACCCCCAGGTCGCCGTGCACGCGATCCGCAACCTCGCCCGCATCGGCATGGGCCGGGTCGCGATCCGCTGGTCGCAGCTGGGCTTCGGCAAGACGTCCTCGACGACGCCCGACGCGCAGACCCCGCGCAACATGATGGGCTTCAAGGACGGCACGCGGAACATCGCGGGCACCGAGACCGACCGCCTCGACAAGTTCGTCTGGGTGGGGCAGAAGGACGGCCCCGACTGGATGGCGGGCGGCTCCTACCTCGTCGCCCGCCGCATCCGCATGCACATCGAGACCTGGGACCGCACCTCGCTCAAGGAGCAGGAGGACGTCTTCGGCCGCGACAAGGCCGAGGGCGCCCCGCAGGGCAAGCAGCGCGAGCACGACGAGCCCGACCTCAGGGCGATGAAGGACACCGCGCACGTGCGGCTGGCCCACCCGGACAGCAACAGCGGCGTGACGATCCTGCGCCGCGGCTACTCCTTCACCGACGGCACCGACGGCCTGGGCCGCCTGGACGCCGGCCTGTTCTTCATCGCGTACCAGAAGGACGTACGGGACGGCTTCGTGCCGCTCCAGACGCGGCTCGCGGCCAAGGACGCCCTCAACGAGTACATCCAGCACGTGGGTTCGGCGGTCTTCGCCGTCCCGCCGGGCGTCCGCGGCAAGGACGACTGGTGGGGCAAGGCGCTCTTCGCGTGATCGACGTTTCAGCGGAAACAGGAGGGGACGCCGCATGTTCGGCAACTACCTGATCGGCCTGCGCGAGGGTCTGGAGGCCAGCCTGGTCGTCTGCATCCTCGTCGCCTACCTGGTCAAGACCGGGCGCAAGGACGCGCTGAAGCCGGTGTGGCTCGGCATCGCCGTGGCCGTGCTGCTGAGCATGGGCTTCGGCGCGCTGCTCCAGTTCGGCTCGCGGAGCATGACGTTCAAGGCCCAGGAGATGCTCGGCGGTTCGCTGTCGGTCGTCGCGGTGGGCCTGGTGACATGGATGGTCTTCTGGATGCGGCGCACCGCGCGGCACCTGAAGAAGGAGCTGCACGGCAAGCTCGACGCGGCGCTCGCGATGGGCACCACCGCGCTGGTCGTCACCGCCTTCCTCGCTGTGGGCCGCGAGGGCCTGGAGACCGCGCTGTTCATCTGGACGGCCGTGCAGGCGACGGACGACGGCGTACGGCCGCTGGTCGGCGCGCTGCTGGGCCTGCTGACGGCCGTGGTGCTGGGCTGGCTGTTCTACCGGGGCGCGCTGAAGATCAACCTCGCGAAGTTCTTCACCTGGACCGGCGCCATGCTGATCGTGGTGGCCGCGGGTGTGCTCGCGTACGGCTTCCACGACCTCCAGGAGGCCGACGCGCTGCCGGGGCTGGGCAGCAAGGCGTTCGACATCAGCGAGCAGATCCCGGCCGACAGCTGGTACGGCACCCTGCTCAAGGGCGTCTTCAACTTCCAGCCGGACCCGACCTGGCTCCAGGTCGCGGTGTGGGCGCTGTATCTGATACCCACCCTCGTGGTCTTCTTCGCCCCGGGTAGGGTGGCGCCGTCCCGAGCCGCCACCAAGGAGTCGACGTCCCATGAGACCCCGGCCGTCCCGCCGATCGCCGATAGCCCCCGCGGTGCTGACCGTGTCGGCGCTGCTGCTGACGGCGACCGGATGCGTGACGGTGCACGGCGAGCGGGAGATCATCCCGGCGGTGGACAGGGCTGAGGCCCCCAAGGTCCTCCAGCGCTTCACGGAGGGCTACAACGAGGCGTACCGCAAGCTCGACCCGGGTGTCATAGCCCGGGTCGAGAGCGGTCCGCTCGCCGAGATCGGCAACGCCGACATGACGACGCAGAGCGCGCTGACGCCGGGCGGCAACCCCTCGTATCCGCCCCTCGTCCTCGACGACGCCCGCTTCACGATCCCCAAGCAGGCCGGCTGGCCGAAGTTCTTCCTCGCCGACACCCGCAGCAACCGCGACGGCAACCGCTGGTTCGTGGTCTTCCTGCGCGACGGCGTCAAGGAGCCCTGGCGGGCCGCCTATCTGTCGATCCTCAGCCCCGACAAGGTGCCGTCCTTCGCGACCGACAAGGACGGTTACGCCGAGGCCGTGCCGGCCGCCAAGGGCAAGGACCCGCGTCCGGCCGTCGCGCCGGACGCGGTGAGCGCCGCGTACACCGACTTCCTGCGGACCGGCGCCGGCCGGACGTTCGCGCCGGGGCCGCGCACCACGGGCCTGCGCGAGGACCGCGACAAGATCAGGCGGACCCCCACCTTCTGGACGGAGTTCATCGACACCCCCGAGGGCCCCGACGGCTTCCCCACGCCGGCCCTGCGCACCGCCGACGGAGGCGCGCTCGCCTTCTTCACCGCGCATCACCGTGAACGACGCACGATGGCCCAGGGCCTGCGGCCCGCGATCACCGATCCCCGGATGAAGGCTCTCCTGAGCGGTGACCTCAAGCGGTCCGTGACGTACACGAAGGTCTCGGAGTCGGCGGTACGGATCCCGAAGTCGTCGGGAGCGGTGGTCTTCCTGAACCGGATCGAGAGCGTGACGGGGGTCAAGGGGGAGTAGTCGCGTGCGGCGCTTTGTTCCCCAGCCCCGCCCCTTCCCGAAACCGGGGAGACCCCGGACCCCAACGCGGCTGCGCCGCGTGTCCTCAAACGCCGGACGGGCTGAATTGTGTGCTCACATCAGCCAAATCCAGCCCGTCCGGCGTTTGAGGACGCTCCCCCAGACTTCGTCCGGGGGGGACCCCCAAGGGCGCTCCCGCCGCAGGCGGCAACGGACCCGCACCCCCACAACCCGCCGCCTACGGCAGCGAGAGCATCCGCTCCAGTGCCAGCTTCGAGAACGCCGCGACCTCCGGGTCGACCTCGATGCGGTTGACGACCTTGCCGTCGGCCAGGGACTCCAGCGTCCACACCAGGTGCGGCAGGTCGATCCGGTTCATCGTCGAGCAGAAGCAGACCGTCTTGTCGAGGAAGACGATCTCCTTGCCCTCGTCGGCGAAACGGTTCGCCAGGCGGCGTACGAGGTTGAGCTCCGTGCCGATGGCCCACTTGGAGCCGGCCGGGGCGGCCTCCAGCGCCTTGATGATGTACTCCGTCGAACCGACGTAGTCCGCCGCGGCCACGACCTCGTGCTTGCACTCGGGGTGCACCAGCACGTTGACGCCCGGGATGCGCTCGCGCACGTCGCGTACGGAGTCCAGCGAGAAGCGGCCGTGCACGGAGCAGTGTCCGCGCCACAGGATCATCTTCGCGTCCCGCAGCTGCTCGGCGGTCAGCCCGCCGTTCGGCCTGTGCGGGTTGTAGACCACGCAGTCGTCCAGGGACATGCCGAGGTCACGGACGGCGGTGTTGCGCCCGAGGTGCTGGTCGGGCAGGAAGAGCACCTTCTCGCCCTGCTCGAAGGCCCAGTTCAGGGCGCGCTCGGCGTTGGAGGAGGTGCAGATCGTGCCGCCGTGCTTGCCGGTGAACGCCTTGATGTCGGCGGAGGAGTTCATGTACGAGACGGGGACGGTCACCTCGGCGACACCCGCCTCGGTCAGCACGTCCCAGCACTCCGCGACCTGCTCGGCGGTGGCCATGTCGGCCATCGAGCACCCGGCCGCCAGGTCCGGCAGGACGACCTGCTGGGCGTCGGTGGTGAGGATGTCCGCGGACTCGGCCATGAAGTGGACGCCGCAGAAGACGATGTACTCGGCGTCGGGCCGGGCGGCCGCGTCGCGCGCGAGCTTGAAGGAGTCCCCGGTGACGTCCGCGAACTCGATGACCTCGTCGCGCTGGTAGTGGTGCCCCAGCACGAAGACCTTGTCGCCGAGCCTGGCCTTGGCGGCCCGGGCGCGCTCGACGAGGTCCGGGTCGGACGGAGCCGGCAGGTCGCCCGGACATTCCACGCCGCGTTCGCTCCTGGGGTCGGCCTCGCGGCCGAGCAGCAGGAGCGCGAGGGGGGTGGGCTGGACATCCAAGGGTTGGGCGGTGGTCACGACACGCACCCTTTCTGTTCCGCTGACGGCCCTGAACGGCCTTGTCGTCAATTTGACGCTATCTATCATAACCGCTTCACGTCACTTTGACGATGCCCATAGTGTCGATGTGACGCATTCCCGATCGGGTGTGTGGTGTGCGAGCATGAAAGGCGAGAAGTGACATGCCAGGCCCGGAATGAATCCGGGAGACCGGCGGTTGCAGCCGAGGGCAAGCAGTCCGCACAAAACCCGGGAGTGAAGCAGATGTCCGTTCAGGACGAGAAGACCACTGTGAGCGACGGCATCCTCCTGTCCGACGCCGCGGCCGCCAAGGTCAAGGCCCTGCTGGAGCAGGAAGGCCGTGAGGACCTCGCCCTGCGCGTGGCCGTCCAGCCCGGTGGCTGCTCCGGTCTGCGCTACCAGCTCTTCTTCGACGAGCGCGCGCTCGACGGCGACGTCGTCAAGGACTTCGACGGTGTCAAGGTCGTCACCGACCGCATGAGCGCCCCCTACCTGGGCGGCGCCTCCATCGACTTCGTCGACACCATCGAGAAGCAGGGCTTCACGATCGACAACCCCAACGCCACGGGCTCCTGCGCCTGCGGCGACTCCTTCAGCTAAGCGGACCGGCCGCTCGGCACGGCCCGGAACGACGCGTGAAGGCGGCGCCCCCGGAAAGGGGCGCCGCCTTCGGCGTTCCCGCGGGCTACTTCCCCCGGTCCGACTCCGGCACGGTCCCGCCCGTGACGGCGTCCACCACCTTCCGCCCGTCCAGCGGGCGGTCCAGCGTCACCGTCCGGTCGAAGCGCTCCGCCATCATCACGCACATCCGGCCGGGCTGCTTCTCCGTGCCGGTGACCTTCACCGTCACCGCGTCCGACGACTGCTCGGCCGACACCGCGTAGGTGTCGCACACCCCGCCCCAGAAGTGCAGGACGAGGTTCTTGCCGTCCTGGTCGTACGCGTAGACCCGCACCGCCGTCGTCCTGGGCGCGCCCGTCGCCGGAGGGCCGGACGGCGTCGAGGGCGAGGCGGACGGCGCCGCGAGGAACTTCGGGTCCACGGCGGGCTGGACGACGGGCACGGTGGCCTCCTTGTCCGTCGCCCCCGCCATCCGCACCTGGAAGACCCACGACGGCACCAGCGTCTCCCGGCCCCGCACGTAGAGCTGGGCGAGCGCGAACGACGCGCTGCGCACCGTCGCCGGCTCCCCGCCCGGCGCGGCGGACGCCGGCGGGCAGGGCGCGGTGGCGTCCGGCGTGGCGGGCACGGCCGTCGCGCAGCCGCCGACGGCCACCGGCTGCCCCGGACCGCTGTGCTTGTTGAGCTCCTTCAGCGCCTCGGTCGCGTTGACCAGCGGATACTCGGCGCCCTTCCGCGGGGTCTCCAACTGCCCGGCACCCTTGACCAGTTGCGCGTCCGAGCCGACCTCAAGCGTCGTCTGCCGCCCGTACGTGGGCGTGCCGTCCACCACCGGGTCGGCGCGCACGGCCCGTACCGCACCGAAGGTCTGGTGGGCGTCGAGCTTCGCGTCGGACTGGCCGAGGACCTTCAGCACGGGCGCCGCGGCGTTCTTCGCCCTCTCCTGCGTCACCGCCCGCGCGTCACCGGGCGCGATGCCCCTGTACTGCGGGCAGTTCATGGACGGGGAGGCGAGGGACTTGTCCAGGCCCTTGTCCGCGCTCTCCTGCGGACCCGCGCCCGGCGGGTGCACACAGCCGCCGCCCGGCGAGCCGTACCGCGAGAACGACCAGACGGCCGGCCCCTGTTGCTTCACCTGGAGGGTCGGCTCGTCGGAACCGGGCGCGCCGCCCACCCGCCACACGCCCCCTTCGAGCCGGGGCGCGCCCTGCACCGACAGGGCCTTGGCCAGC
This sequence comes from Streptomyces sp. NPDC051173, assembly GCF_040689515.1. Lineage (NCBI taxonomy): Bacteria > Bacillati > Actinomycetota > Actinomycetes > Kitasatosporales > Streptomycetaceae > Streptomyces > Streptomyces sp. NPDC051173. Next base: position 26,315 of record NZ_JBFBBD010000010.1, on the reverse strand, counting down.
GCCGCCACCTGGTCCTTGCCGACATCGCCCCCGGGCGAGTACACCGCCGCTTTCCGCGGCCCTTGCGGCAGTTGGCCCTCCGCGCGGTAGCGCACGCCGTTCGGATCCGGCTCGCCCACCGCGATGCCCTGCGAGGAACCGCCGCCCGTGCGGTAGCCGTCCAGCACCAGGGGCGGGGGAGGGCCGTCACCGCCCGGCCCGCCGGACGCCTTGGCGTCCCCGTCCGACGCGGTCGACGCCCAGTACGCGCCGCCGCCACCGGCCAGCAGCACCGACGCCGCCACCGACGCCACCGCCAGCCGCGGGTGCTTCCGCCGCCCCTTGGGGTCCGGGTTGCGATCGGCGGGGGCATTGCTGTCCGGTGTGCCGCCCTCGGTGCTCACCACATCGCTCCTTCGCTCCGCTCAATGTCTGTACTGCCCTGTCCCCCGAGAAGGGGACGCCGCTTGGACGGAGCGGAGGAGCGAGCGGTTCCACCAGTGCTCAGTCGCCGTACTCCGACATGGCGTCGAGCAGCCGGGCGGACCGCACGGGCACCGACACCCCGTGGATCCGCGACGGCGGTACGGGGACGACGGCCGCTGCCGCCTTGGGCGTCGCCCAGTGCGGGGCCATCCGGGCGCAGAGCCCGCGCAGCTCCTCCAGCGACTCGGGGTCGCGTTCGGTCTCGGGGAAAGTGACGTGCTTCACAGGGTTCGGCATACCGGCACCGTACGCACCATGGAGCACACCGAGAAAGGGCTACTATTAGGTAATTTTGTCCCTTCGGTGGCTTGATTTGCCCCCCTGGGACGGGGTCGGGACCCGATAGCGTGGTGTGGCTTTTCCCGTTTTCCCGTTCGTCCAGTCTTGCCGCCATGTTCACCTCGCCCCGCAGGAGCAGACCCGCCGTGCGTATCGCTGTCACCGGCTCCATCGCCACCGACCACCTGATGACTTTCCCCGGCCGTTTCGCCGATCAGCTCGTGGCGGACCAGCTGCACACCGTCTCCCTCTCCTTCCTCGTCGACGAACTGGACGTGCGCCGCGGTGGCGTCGGCCCCAACATCTGTTTCGGCATGGGCCTCCTCGGCCTGCGTCCCGTCCTCGTCGGCGCGGCCGGCCAGGACTTCGCGGAGTACCGTGCCTGGCTCGACCGGCACGGCGTCGACACCGCCTCCGTCCGCATCTCCGAGGTCCTGCACACCGCGCGCTTCGTCTGCACGACGGACACCGACCACAACCAGATCGCGTCCTTCTACACCGGCGCGATGAGCGAGGCCCGCCAGATCGAGCTCCAGCCGGTCGCGGACCGCGTCGGCGGCCTCGACCTCGTCCTCATCGGCGCGGACGACCCCGAGGCGATGCTCCGCCACACGGAGGAGTGCCGCTCCCGCGGCATCCCCTTCGCCGCGGACCCCTCCCAGCAGCTCGCCCGGCTCGAGGGCGACGACATCCGCCAGCTGGTCGACGGCGCGGCCTACCTCTTCACCAACGAGTACGAGAAGGCCCTCATCGAGTCCAAGACCGGCTGGTCGGCGGACGAGATCCTGGCCAAGGTCGGCACCCGCGTCACCACGCTGGGCGCGCGGGGCGTGCGCATCGAGCGCGTCGGCGAGGAGGCCATCGAGGTCGGCTGCGCCCAGGAGGAGGCCAAGGTCGACCCGACCGGCGTCGGCGACGCCTTCCGCGCGGGCTTCCTCGCAGGCGTCACCTGGGAGCTGTCCCTGGAGCGCGCGGCCCAGCTCGGCTGCATGCTGGCCACGCTCGTCATCGAGACGCTGGGCACGCAGGAGTACGAGCTCCGCCGAGGCCACTTCATGGAGCGCTTCGCCAAGGCGTACGGCGAGGACGCCGCGGCCGAGGTGAAGGGCCGCCTGGGCTAGGTCTGCTGCCGCCTACGGCGGGAGCGGACTCAATCGCCGGACGGGCGGGTTTTCAGCCCGTCCGGCGATTGAGGACAGCGCGCGAAGCGTGCTTCGGGGGTCTGGGGGCTTGCCCCCAGTTTGGGGAAGGGGCGGGTAGGGGAAAAAGCCCGCCGCAGGCGCCACGGACCCGCAGCCGGCGGCCGAATCAGGAGAGCCGCCGCACCGTATAAGCGACCCCGCCCTCCACCACCCGCTCACCCACATACTCCTGCCCCCGCATGCCGCACCACGCCGGCACATCCAGCCGAGCCGCCTCGTCGTCGGACAGCACCGTGACCAGCCCACCCACCGGCACCCCCGGGAACGCCTTCGCCAGCTCGATCACCGGGATCGGGCACCGCTTGCCGAGCGCGTCGATGACCAGCTCCGCCGTTTCCCCGGCCGGAGCGGCCGCCTCCGTCGGGGCGCCCAGCTGCTCCCGTACCGACGCCACCACCCCGGGCAGCACCTCCAGGAACCGCTCGACGTCCTCCTCGGCCGTGCCCGAGGGCAGCGACACCCGGACGTTGCCCTCCGACAGCACCCCCATCGCCCGCAGCACATGGCTGGGCGTCAGTGTGCTGGACGTGCACGAGGAACCGGACGACACGGAGAAACCGGCCCGGTCCAGGGCGTGCAGCAGGCTCTCGCCGTCCACGTAGAGGCACGAGAACGTGACCAGGTGCGGCAGCCGCCGCTCGGGGTCGCCGACGACCTCCACGTCGCGTACGAGCTCCGGCACCCGCGCCCGGACGCGGTCCACCAGCGCCCGCAGCCGGGCCCCTTCGGCCGCCGCCTCCGCCTGCACGGCCCGCAGGGAGGCCGCCGCCGCCACGATCGCCGGGAGGTCCGGGAAGCCGGGCGCGCGCCCCGACTCCCGCTCGTCCGCCGGTCCCTGGGGCGCGAACCGCACCCCCTTGCGCACGGCCAGCAGCCCCACGCCCGAGGGCCCGCCCCACTTGTGCGCGCTGGCCGTCAGCAGGGACCAGCCGTCCGCGACGCGCCCCCAGCCGAGCGACTGCGCCGCGTCCACGAGCAACGGCACGCCCGCTGCCCGGCACTCCTCGGCCACCTCGGCGACCGGCTGCTCCGTGCCCACCTCGTGGTTGGCGGACTGGAGGGCGGCGAGCGCGGTGTCCGCCCGCAGGGCCGCCGCGTACGCGCCCGGCGCCACCCGGCCCGTACGGTCCACCGGCACCTGCGTGCAGGTGCCACCGGCCGCTTCGAGCGCCGCGGCCGACTGGAGGACGGCGGAGTGCTCCACCGCGGACACCACCAGATGGCGGCCGGTCCGCCGCCGGCCCGCGAGGGCGCCGGCGATGCCGTCGTGCAGCGCGCGCGTGCCCGAAGGGGTGAACACCAGCTCGTCCGGCCGGCAGCCCACGGCGTCCGCAGCGGCCTCGCGCGCGGCGTCCAGCAGCAGGCGGGCCCGCCGCCCCTCGCGGTAGAGCCGGGCGGGGTCGGCCCACCCCTCGTCGAGCGAGGCCAACAGGGCCTGACGGGCGACGGGGTGCAGGGGCGCGGCGGAAGCGGCGTCGAAGTAGGGCACGCCCTACGCTAACGCGGCCCGTCATGACCGGGCTCCTCGGCGGGAGCCCGCCCGCCCCGCCCGTACGAGGCCCCGCCGCGCCCGGTCGGCCCACGCTTGATCCACTAGCTGAACGGCTTGCCCGCGGCGGCCGGTCGCGCGCCGGGAAGACACTCCATCGCGTGACCTCACCGCGCGTCGGGTGCCCTTCCTGACGGTCTTCCAGATAGCCTCCGGACGCCGAGATTCCATCCCTTCGGGGAGTGACCCGGCGCGTTGGGCACCCTCCCCGCGCGACCCCAAATAGCGTCCAGTAGGGTTTGGTCCGCATAAACATCCAAACCCCTGCCCGCAGCGGGCCGGCGACCGACCAGCAGACGGCCGCAGCCGGCCGCACGGGCGAGACTCTCGGGAAGGCGCTACGTGAGTCCCAACGGCTCCGACCGCTCGTCGCGGCGCCCGGTGCGGCGGAAGCTGCTGCAGGCGCTGGCCGCGGGCGCTGTCCTGGCGACCGCCTCCGGTTGCACATCCAAGGACTTCCCCCGCCTCGGAATGCCCACTCCCGTCACGGAAGAGGCTCCGAGGATCCTCTCCCTGTGGCAGGGCTCTTGGGCCGCCGCCCTCGTGGTCGGCGTCCTTGTGTGGGGCCTGATCATCTGGAGCGTCATCTTCCACCGGCGTAGCCGGACGAAGGTGCAGATCCCCACGCAAACCCGGTACAACATGCCCATCGAGGCGCTGTACACCGCGGTTCCGATCATCATCGTGTCGGTGTTCTTCTACTTCACCGCGCGCGATGAGAACAAGCTTCTGACCAACCCTGAGAAGCCGAAGCACCTCATCAACGTGGTGGGCTTCCAGTGGAGCTGGGCGTTCAACTACATGGAGAACGTCGACGGCAACACGGCCACCCCGGCGCAGCCGCTCCGTGACAACAAGGAGCTGGAGGCGATTCCCGACCGGTTCCTGAAGAAGGCACCGCAGGGCGCGGAGGGTGTGTACGAGGTCGGTACCCCCGGTGAGCGGAACCCGCAGAACGGCAACCCGGGCCCGACCCTGTGGCTGCCCAAGGGTGAGACGGTGGAGTTCGTCCTGACCTCGCGGGACGTCATCCACTCCTTCTGGGTGGTGCCGTTCCTGATGAAGCAGGACGTCATCCCGGGGCACACCAACAGCTTCACGGTGACCCCGAACAAGGAGGGCACCTTCTTCGGCAAGTGTGCCGAGCTCTGCGGCCAGGACCACTCCCGCATGCTCTTCAATGTCAAGGTCGTCTCTCCTGAGCGCTACCAGCAGCATCTGAAGGATCTTGCGAAGAAGGGCCAGACCGGCTACCAGCCGGCGGGCATCGCGCAGACGGATCACGCGAAGAACGCGGAGACCAAGAACAAGTGAGCATCCTCAACGAACCCCAGGGTGCCGCCGCCGCGACGGCCACGGCAGCACCACCCGTACGCCAGAAGCAGCCCGGTAATCAGGTGATCAAGTGGCTCACCACCACTGACCACAAGACCATCGGCACGATGTATCTGGTCACGTCGTTCGCGTTCTTCTGCATCGGCGGCCTGATGGCGCTCCTCATGCGCGCCGAGCTCGCCCGTCCCGGCACGCAGATCATGTCGAACGAGCAGTTCAACCAGGCGTTCACGATGCACGGCACGATCATGCTGCTGATGTTCGCGACGCCCCTGTTCGCCGGTTTCGCGAACTGGATCATGCCGCTGCAGATCGGTGCGCCCGACGTGGCGTTCCCGCGGCTGAACATGTTCGCCTACTGGCTCTACCTCTTCGGCTCGCTGATCGCGGTGGCCGGCTTCCTCACCCCGCAGGGTGCGGCCGACTTCGGCTGGTTCGCCTACTCCCCGCTGTCGGACGCGGTCCGCTCGCCGGGCGTCGGCGCCGACATGTGGATCATGGGTCTGGCCTTCTCCGGCTTCGGCACGATCCTCGGTTCGGTCAACTTCATCACCACGATCATCTGCATGCGCGCTCCCGGCATGACGATGTTCCGCATGCCGATCTTCACCTGGAACGTCCTGCTGACCGGTGTGCTGGTCCTGCTGGCCTTCCCGGTGCTCGCGGCCGCGCTGTTCGCCCTGGAGGCGGACCGTAAATTCGGTGCGCAGATCTTCAACGCGGCCAACGGCGGCTCACTGCTGTGGCAACACCTCTTCTGGTTCTTCGGCCATCCAGAGGTGTACATCATCGCCCTGCCGTTCTTCGGCATCATCTCCGAGGTCATTCCGGTCTTCAGCCGGAAGCCGATGTTCGGTTACGGCAGCCTCATCGCCGCCACGATCGCCATCGCCGGTCTCTCGGTGACGGTGTGGGCGCACCACATGTACGTGACGGGCGGCGTGCTCCTGCCGTTCTTCTCCTTCATGACCTTCCTGATCGCGGTCCCGACCGGTGTGAAGTTCTTCAACTGGATCGGCACCATGTGGAAGGGCTCGCTCTCCTTCGAGACGCCCATGCTGTGGGCCATCGGCTTCCTGATCACCTTCACCTTCGGTGGTCTGACCGGTGTCATCCTGGCCTCGCCGCCGCTGGACTTCCACGTCTCCGACTCGTACTTCGTGGTGGCGCACTTCCACTACGTGATCTTCGGTACGGTCGTCTTCGCGATGTTCGCCGGCTTCCACTTCTGGTGGCCGAAGTTCACCGGCAAGATGCTGGACGAGCGCCTGGGCAAGATCACCTTCTGGACGCTGTTCGTGGGCTTCCACGGCACGTTCCTGGTCCAGCACTGGCTGGGTGTCGAGGGCATGCCGCGCCGCTACGCCGACTACCTGGCGGCGGACGGCTTCACCACGCTGAACACGATCTCGACGATCAGCTCGTTCCTGCTCGGCCTGTCGATCCTGCCGTTCTTCTACAACGTCTGGAAGACCGCCAAGTACGGCAAGAAGGTCGAGGTCGACGACCCGTGGGGCTACGGCCGCTCGCTGGAGTGGGCGACCTCCTGCCCGCCGCCGCGGCACAACTTCCTCACGCTGCCGCGCATCCGCTCCGAGGCCCCGGCCTTCGATCTGCACCACCCGGAGATCGCGGCCCTGGAGCTCGAGGAGAACCTCGCCGGTTCGCATGACAAGGCCCTCGCGGGTGGCAAGGAGGCCGGCAAGTGAAGGTCCAAGGCCGGATGTTCATCTGGCTCTCCGTCTTCGTCCTCGCCATGGCGATCGTCTATGGCGTGTGGTCGAAGGAGCCGGCCGGCACCACCGCGCTGTTCCTGGCCTTCGGCCTGTGCATCATGGTCGGCTACTACCTGGCGTTCACCGCGCGCCGGGTGGACGTGGGCGCCCAGGACAACGTGGACGCCGATGTCGCGGACGACGCCGGTGAGCTGGGCTTCTTCGCCCCGCACAGCTGGCAGCCGCTGGCCCTGGCCGTCGGTGGCGCGCTCGCCTTCATGGGCGTCATCTTCGGCTGGTGGCTGATGTACTTCTCCGCCCCGGTCATCCTGGTCGGCCTCTTCGGCTGGGTGTTCGAGTTCTACCGCGGCGAGAACGCGAACCAGTAGGTTCCGCCGGACCGCGTACGCCGGGCCCCGCACACCGCAAGGTGTGCGGGGCCCGGTCGCGTTCTCCCCCGGGGGCCCGGGGCGGTGCCACGGATGGAGCAGTGGCGGCCCGCCGCCGCCAAGTGCACCCGTTCGCAGCATCCCGCAGGCCGTGCCCCCCGTTCCTTCCTACGGTGTGACCATGAGTCACTCACCTCGATGCCGCACGGTGTTCCGGGGGGCCCTGCTGATGGTCTCCCTGGCCCTGGGGGTCTCCGCGTGCGGCGACTCGTCCAACCCGCTGGCAGACAAGCCCTACGACGCGACCGGGCAGGTCATGCTCGCCAGCGCCGGCGACGGGGAGAAGGCCGACCCCAGCAAGCCGCTGGAGGTGCGGGCGAGCGGCTCCGACCGGATCACCGACGTCACCGCCACGGACGCCGCCGGGCGCTTCGTACAGGGCGAGCTCGCCCCCGACGGCACCCACTGGCACAGCACCGGCGCCCTGGCGGCCGGCGCCCACTACACGGTGCGGGTGAGCACCGAGGACGAGAACGGCGCTCCAGGGCGCCGGACGATCGGTTTCGACACCAGTGCGGCAGATCGCCTGCTGAGGGTGAATTTCGGCCCGCAGAGCGGCACGTACGGCGTCGGACAGCCCATCACCGCGGAACTCAGCGCCCCCGTCCAGGACCCCGCCGCCCGGACCACCATCGAGCGGGCCCTCAAGGTCGACTCCGAGCCCTCCGTGGAGGGCGCCTGGCACTGGGTGGACAACCGCACGCTGCACTACCGGCCCAAGGACTACTGGCCCGCCCACGCGACCGTGGAGGCCCGCTCCGGCCTGGACGGCATCAAGGTGGGCGGCGGCCTCTACGGAGGGTCCTCCAAGCCCGTGAAGCTGACCATCGGCGACCGCATCGAGGCCGTCACCGACGCGGCCGGCCACAGCATGACCGTGTTCCGCAACGGCCAGGAGATCCGGTCCATCCCGGTGACCACCGGCAAGCCCGGCTACTCCACCCGCAACGGGGTCAAGGTGGTCCTCGGCCGGGAATCCTTCGTACGGATGCGCGGCACCAGCATCGGCATCGCCGAGGGCAGCGACGACTCGTACGACCTGCCCGTCTACTGGGCCACCCGGGTCACCTGGAGCGGCGAGTACGTGCACGCCGCCCCCTGGTCCGAGGGGTCGCAGGGCGCCGAGAACGTCAGCCACGGCTGCACCGGCATGAGCACCGACAACGCCAAGTGGTTCTTCGACACCATCCACCTCGGCGACGTCGTCAAGGTCGTGGGCAGCGCCGGAGCCACCATGACGCCCTTCGACAACGGCTTCGGCGACTGGAACCTGTCGTGGCAGCAGTGGCGCGAGGGCAGCGCCCTGGCGGCCGGCAAGCGCGACGGGAGCAGCCCCGCCGATGCGGCCCGCCTCCGCCCCCAGCTCTAGGCCTGTCCGGCGGACCTGGTCGGTTCTGCGAGTGGTCGTCGTCCGCACCACCGCTGCGCGGCGGTGTCCTCAATCGCCGGACGGGCTGGATGTGGCTGATGCTGCTGGGTGCGCAATAACAGCCCGTGGGGGCACCTCTGGGGGAGGCAGACAGCCCGCAGCCAAGCAACGACCCGCCGACAGGCCCTGGTCCGCTCCGGGCCCTGATCGGCCCTCAGGCGTCCACCGCGTGCCGCGTGGCGTCGCGCAGCAGGCCGGCCAGGGTGTCGGCGAAGGCGGCCGGGTCCAGCGGGTGGGTGACCGCGGCGTCAGCGCGGCTCCAGGTGGCCAGCCAGGCGTCCTGCGGGCGGCCCATGAGCAGCAGCACCGGCGGGCAGCGGAACACCTCGTCCTTGAGCTGCCTGCAGACGCCCATGCCGCCCGCGGGCGCCGTCTCGCCGTCCAGCACGCACACGTCGATCCGGCGCTCCTCCAGGGCCTTCAGGACCGCGGGAAGGGTCGCGCACTCCAGATACCGCACCGGTGGCACATCGGCGGCGGGACGCTGCCCGGCGGCCAGCCGCACCTGCTCGCGGGTGCCCGCGTCGTCGCTGTAGACCAGCACCGTGGCGGTCGGCTGCATCGTTCCTCCAGGCTTGTGGACGAAGGGCACGGCTGTGGCTCGGGCGCGGAACGCACCGATGCGCGGATGCTACTCCGCGGGCGCCGCGCCCGAGGAGGGGCGGGAAAACCCGGATGCGTCGCGAGCCGGCCCGACGGCCCGTCACCAGCGCCGCCCACCGGGGCCGCACGGGCCCGCGGAGGCCACGCTTCCCCCCTTTGGGGGATCGCCGGCCTGGGCCGTACGAGCAGCGCATACGCTCTTGACACACCGAACGGCACCCCCCGGAGTGAGCGCGAGATAAGCGACCGACATAATGTCGGTCGTGGCGACAGCAACAGCAGTAGATACCGGGCACGCGCACCCGTCGGTCAACCGGCCGAACCTCACCAGCGTCGGAACCATCATCTGGCTGAGTTCCGAGCTGATGTTCTTCGCGGCCCTCTTCGCGATGTACTTCACCCTCCGATCGGTGACCGGCACGGACCACTGGAAGGAGATGGCGTCCTCGCTGAACGTTCCGTTCTCGGCGACGAACACCACGATCCTGGTGCTCTCCTCCCTCACCTGCCAGCTCGGTGTCTTCGCCGCCGAGCGTGGCGACGTGAAGAAGCTGCGCACCTGGTTCGCGATCACGTTCGTGATGGGTGCCATCTTCATCGGCGGTCAGATCTTCGAGTACACGGACCTGGTCAAGAAGGACGGGCTCTCCCTGTCCTCCGACCCGTACGGCTCGGCGTTCTATCTGACGACCGGCTTCCACGGACTGCATGTGACGGGCGGCCTGATCGCCTTCCTGCTGGTCCTTGGCAGGACGTACGCGGCCAAGAGGTTCACTCACCACCAGGCGACGGCGGCCATTGTCGTGTCCTACTACTGGCACTTCGTCGACGTGGTCTGGATCGGCCTCTTCGCCACGATCTACTTGATCAAGTAATCGAAGATTTCGGTTTCGGTCCGACCGGACCAAACAGTCCAGCATCGACGCAGAAGATCCTGACACCGGGGTAATCCGTGAAAAAGCTCTCCGCACGACGACGCCATCCGCTGGCGGCGGTCGTCGTCCTACTCTTCGCGCTGGCGGTAACTGGGGGGCTGTACGCCGCGTTCGCGCCGGCGGACACGGCCAAGGCCGATGACACCGCCGCCCAGTCCCTTGCCATCGAGGAGGGCAAGAAGCTCTATTCCGTGGGCTGCGCAAGCTGCCACGGCACCGGCGGTCAGGGCACCTCCGACGGCCCGAGCCTCGTCGGCGTGGGCGCCTCGGCCGTCGACTTCCAGGTCGGCACCGGCCGCATGCCGCTCCAGCAGCAGGGTGCCCAGGCGCCGAAGAAGAAGGCGATCTACGACCAGGCCCAGATCGACCAGCTCGCGGCCTACATCGCCTCGCTCGGCGCCGGCCCGTCGGTTCCGTCCAAGGACCAGTACAGCCCCGACGGCGCGGACATCGCCAAGGGTGGCGAGCTCTTCCGGACGAACTGCGCCCAGTGCCACAACTTCACCGGCAAGGGCGGCGCCCTCTCGAACGGCAAGTTCGCACCGTCGCTTGAGGACGTCAACCCCAAGCACATCTACGAGGCCATGCAGACCGGCCCGCAGAACATGCCTTCCTTCCCCGACACCACGATGTCGGAGAAGAACAAGAAGGACATCATCGCTTACCTCGACACGGTCAACAGCAGCAAGTCGGAGAGCCCGGGCGGCCTCGAACTCGGTGGCCTCGGCCCCGTCAGCGAGGGCCTGTTCGCGTGGATCTTCGGCCTGGGCGCGCTGATCGCCGTCGCCATCTGGGTTGCCGCCCGGACCGCAAAGGCCAAGAAGTCATGAGTAGCCAAGACATTCCAGAAGAGCACCTGCCGAGCGCGCAGGGCCACACGCACACCGGTGCCCTGACCGAGCCCGCCGGCGACCCGTTCGCCGACCCGGGCCTGCCGCCGCACGAGCACCGCGTCCAGGACATCGACGAGCGGGCCGCCAAGCGCTCCGAGCGTGCGGTCGCCTTCCTGTTCCTGCTGTCGATGGTGGCCACGGTCGGGTTCATCGCCTCGTACGTGTCCGTCCCGGTCCACAAGAACATCTACGTCTTCCCGATCGGCCACATCAGCGCGCTGAACTTCGCGCTGGGCCTGACCCTGGGCGTGGCGCTGTTCTGCATCGGCGCGGGCGCGGTCCACTGGGCCCGCACCCTGATGTCCGACGTGGAGGTCGCCGACGACCGGCACGCCATCGCCGCCGAGCCCGAGGTCAGGACCAAGGTCCTGGCGGACTTCGCGGCCGGTGCCGAGGAGTCGGCGTTCGGCCGCCGCAAGCTGATCCGCAACACCATGTTCGGCGCGCTGGCCCTGGTGCCGCTCTCCGGTGTGGTGCTGCTCCGCGACCTCGGTCCGCTGCCGGGCACCAAGCTCCGCAAGACCGCCTGGTCCGAGGGCAAGATGCTGATCAACCAGAACACGAATCAGCCGCTGCGCCCCGAGGACATCCAGGTCGGGTCCCTCACCTTCGCCATGCCCGAGGGCATGAAGGAGGAGGACCACGATTTCCAGAAGGAGATCGCCAAGGCCGCCCTGATGATCGTCCGGCTCCGTCCGGAGAACATCAAGGACAAGAAGGAACTCGACTGGTCGGCGGACGGTATCGTCGCCTTCTCCAAGATCTGCACGCACGTCGGCTGCCCGATCAGCCTCTACGAGCAGCAGACGCACCACGTGCTCTGCCCGTGCCACCAGTCCACCTTCGACCTGTCCGACGGCGGACGGGTGATCTTCGGTCCGGCCGGACACGCTCTGCCGCAGCTGCGGATCAAGGTCAATGACAAGGGCTACCTCGAGGCGATGGGCGACTTCGCCGAGCCCGTCGGTCCTGCCTTCTGGGAGCGCGGATGAGTACTGCAACAGACAACAGGCGCAAGGCGCCAGCCGGCGAGCGGGTGGCCGACTGGGCCGACGGCCGACTGGGCATCTACAGCCTGGCCAAGGCCAACCTGCGCAAGATCTTCCCGGACCACTGGTCCTTCATGCTGGGCGAGGTCTGCCTCTACAGCTTCCTGATCATCATCCTCACGGGTGTGTATCTGACGCTGTTCTTCCACCCGAGCATGGAAGAGACCGTCTACCACGGTCCCTACGTCCCCATGCAGGGCATGCGGATGTCGGAGGCGTTCGCCTCCACGCTGAACATCAGCTTCGACGTCCGTGGCGGTCTGCTGGTCCGGCAGATCCACCACTGGGCCGCGCTGATCTTCCTCGCGGGCATGTTCGTCCACATGATGCGCGTCTTCTTCACGGGCGCGTTCCGCAAGCCGCGTGAGATCAACTGGCTGTTCGGCTTCCTGCTGTTCGTGCTGGGCATGTTCACCGGCTTCACCGGTTACTCCCTGCCGGACGACCTGCTGTCCGGCACCGGTGTGCGGTTCATGGAGGGCGCGATCCTCTCCATCCCGATCATCGGTACGTACATCTCGATGTTCCTCTTCGGTGGCGAGTTCCCCGGCTCGGACTTCGTGCCGCGGTTCTTCTCGATCCACGTCCTGCTGCTGCCGGGCATCATGCTCGGCCTGGTCGTGGCGCACATAATCCTCGTCGCGTACCACAAGCACACGCAGTTCCCCGGCCCCGGCCGGACGAACAAGAACGTCGTCGGCCTGCCGCTGATGCCGGTCTACATGGCCAAGGCCGGAGGCTTCTTCTTCCTGGTCTTCGGTGTGATCGCGGCCGTCTCCGCGATCGCCACGATCAACCCGATCTGGGCCATCGGCCCGTACCGGCCGGACCAGGTGTCCACCGGTGCCCAGCCCGACTGGTACATGGGCTTCTCCGAGGGCCTGATCCGTGTCATGCCGGGCTGGGAGATCAACCTGTGGGGCCACACGCTCGTCCTGGGCGTGCTCATCCCGCTGATCATCTTCCCGACGGTGCTGGCCGCCATCGCCGTCTACCCGTTCATCGAGTCCTGGGTGACCGGCGACAAGCGTGAGCACCACCTGCTGGACCGCCCGCGGAACGCCCCGACGCGCACCGCGTTCGGCGCCGCGTGGATCAGCTGGTACTTCGTGCTGCTGGTCGGTGGTGGAAACGACCTGTGGGCCACCCACTTCCACCTCTCGATCAACGCCATCACCTGGTTCGTCCGCATCGGCTTCTTCGCCGTCCCGGTCCTGGTCTTCGTGGCCACCCGCCGGATGTGCATGGGCCTCCAGCGCCGTGACAGGGACAAGGTGCTGCACGGCCGCGAGTCGGGCATCATCAAGCGCCTGCCGCACGGTGAGTTCGTCGAGGTCCACGAGCCGCTCTCGCAGGAGCAGCTGCACACCCTCACGGCGCACGAGCAGCCCAAGCCGCTCGAGCTCACCCCCGAGGTCGACGAGAACGGTGTCGAGCGCAAGCTCGGCGCCACGCAGAAGCTCCGTGTGAAGCTCTCCAAGGGCTTCTACGGCGAGGGGACGCAGATCCCCAAGGCCACCGCGGAGGAGTTCCAGGAGATCACCAGCGGCCACGGCCACCACTGATCCGCCTCGCACCGGCCCCGGCCGGTCAGTGATCGCTGATCGCCACAGCAAGAGCCCCGTCCAGCGCGTGGACGGGGCTCTTCGCCGTACCCGGGCCTGGATAGGCTGGACCGGCAGAGCCCCGGACGGCCGCGGCTCTCCGACCGACCACCAGGAGCGTGGACCATGAACGTTGTGACCCCGGCGGGCGGCGACAGCGCGGTGGCACCTTCCTGGCCGGGTCTGCTGAACACCTTGCTGAGCGGTTCGGACCTCGGCGCGGACGACACCGCCTGGGCCATGGACCGGATCATGCGCGGTGAGGCCACCGACGCCCAGATCGCCGGATTCGCCGTCGCGTTGCGGGCCAAGGGCGAGACCGTCGCCGAGATCTCCGGTCTGGTGCGCGCGATGTACTCGCACGCCAACCTCATCGACGTGCCCGGCCCGAGCGTGGACATCGTGGGCACCGGCGGCGACGGCGCCAAGACCGTCAACATCTCCACCATGGCCTCGATCGTCGTCGCCGGCACCGGCGTCAAGGTCGTCAAGCACGGCAACCGCGCGGCGTCCTCCTCCAGCGGCGCCTCGGATGTCCTGGAGAAGCTGGGCGTCAATCTGGACCTCACGCCGCGGCGGGTGGTGGAGGTCGCCGAGGAGGCGGGCATCACCTTCTGCTTCGCGGTGAAGTTCCACCCCTCGCTGCGCTACGTCGCGGCCGCGCGGCGCGAGTTGGGCATCCGCACCACCTTCAACGTGCTCGGCCCGCTGACCAACCCCGCGCAGGTGCGGGCCCAGGCGACCGGTGTCGCCGACGCCCGCATGGCCCCGATCCTCGCCGGGGTGCTCGCCGAGCGCGGCTCCTCGGCGCTGGTCTTCCGCGGGGACGACGGGCTGGACGAGCTGACCACCACCGCGACCTCACGGGTCTGGACCGTCCGCGACGGCCGGGTCGAGGAACAGCCCTTCGACCCGCGGGACGTGGGCATCCCGCTGGTCCCCGTCGAGGCGCTGAAGGGCGCCGACGCGTCGTACAACGCCGATGTCGCCCGCCGCCTGCTGGCCGGTGAGACCGGCCCCGCGCGGGACGCGGTGCTGCTGAACGCGGCCGCGGCGCTGGTGGCGGTGGACCCGACGGACGCGCCGCTCACCGAGCAGATCGCGGCGGGCATCGCCCGCGCCGCGGAGTCGGTGGACTCGGGGGCGGCGAAGCGCGTGCTTGACCGGTGGGTGGTGGCCAGCAACGTCTGAACCTGCGGGTGCGTTGCCGCCTGCGGCGGGAACGCCCTTCGGGCGTGTCCTCAATCGCCGGACGGGCTGGATTTGGCTGATGTGGGTGCGCAATTCAGCCAGCCCGGCGTGAGGACGCCGCCGCGCGGCGGTGGTGCGCAGACGGAATCCCGCGATGCGGACAACCTTTTCTCGCGACGATCAGTTGTGCCATACTCTCCGCCAGGTCACGAGTGACAGCGACACGGCCCCGGCCCGCTGTCCGGCAACCCTCCTTCCGTGGCGGGGTGCCCCGGGTGATGACCAGGTCGCAGGCAACGAGGTCTGCGGCAAGCGCGGATCCCTCGCCAGGGATCCTGGTTGTCGAGGGAGATCCTCCATGATTCAGCGAATGCGATAGGGCCGAAGGCCCGTTCCCCCCGCGTCCCGCCACGGCACCGCCGTGCGCTGGGTCGTCCTTTCCGCACACCGCAGAGGTCTCTCGCGGGTGCGTGTACACCGCCTTTCCGCCTGTACCCGGGAGAATTCGCCATGTCCGCATGCCCTGTTGCCGCCGAGCCCACCGTCGTGCCCACCGCCGACCGCGCCCCCCTGCCCGTCCTCGGCCACGACGTCCGCGTCCCGCTCGTCACCGGGGGAGAGGTGACCTACGCGGCCCTGGACTACGCGGCGAGCGCCCCCGCCCTCCAGCGGGTGTGGGACGACGTCGCGGCGTACGCCCCGTACTACGGCAGCGTGCACCGCGGGGCGGGGCACCTCTCGCAGCTGTCGACCGACCTCTTCGAGAACAGCCGGGCGGAGATCGCCGCGTTCCTCGGCTGCCGCGCCGGTGACCAGGTCGTCTTCACCCGCTCGACCACCGACTCGCTCAACCTCCTGGCGGCCGTGCTCCCGCCGGGCACCCGGGTGTTCGTCTTCGAGTCCGAGCACCACGCCGCGCTGCTGCCGTGGGAGCGGCGCGCGGACGTCACCGTCACCTACCTCGACGCGCCCCGCTGCCCCCGCCAGGCGGTCGAGATCCTGGAGCGTGCCCTCGCCGACCGCGAGCCCCACGGCCCCGCCCTGGTCTGTGTGACGGGCGCGTCCAACGTGACCGGCGAGCTGTGGCCCGTACGGGAGTTGACGGCCGCCGCCCACGCGCACGGCGCCCGGATCGTCGTCGACGCGGCGCAGCTGGTGCCGCACCACCCGGTGGACCTCACGGAGCTGGGCGCCGACTGGATCGCCTTCTCCGGGCACAAGCTGTACGCGCCCTTCGGCGCCGGGGTGCTGGCCGGGCGGCCGGACTGGCTGCGGGACGCGGAGCCGTACCTCGCGGGCGGCGGCGCGAGCCGGGCGGTGACGCGGGGCGCGGGGGGCGGTGTGGACGTCGAGTGGCACGACACCGTCGCCCGGCACGAGGCCGGCTCGCCCAACGTCATCGGCGCCTACGCCATCGCGTCGGCCTGCAAGGCGCTCAGCGAGGCGGGCTTCGACCGGCTCGTCGAGCGGGAGGAGCAGCTCGTCGCGGCCGTCCGCGAGGGCCTCGCCCGGGTGCCGGGCGTCCGCGTCCTGTCGCTCTTCGGCGACGGAGAAGGGGAGGTCCCGCGCGTGGGCGTCCTCTCCTTCGTCGTCGACGGCTGGAACAGCTCGCACTTCGCGGCGGCGCTGTCGGCGGAGTACGGGATCGGGGTGCGCGACGGGCTGTTCTGCGCCCACCCGCTGGTCCGCACGCTGCTCGGCGGCGAAGGCGACGCACCCGGCGAGTGCGGTGCGCCGGAGGGGCAGTCGCGGGGCGCGGTGCGGGTGAGCTTCGGGGCGGGGACGCCGGACGAGCACGTGGAGCGGTTCGTGCGGGCGGTGGGGGAGTTGGTGCGCGAGGGCGCGCGGTGGTCCTACCGCACCGAGAACGGCCGCTGCGTCCCCGCCTGACGGCCGCGTGTCCTGGGTCCGGTGTGCGTCCGCAGGCGCGGGAGAGCTACGCCTCCAGCCCGATCGCGAACGCCGCCTCCAGGTCGTGCTGGGAGTACGTGCGGAAGGCGATGTGCGTCTCCGTGGAGGCGACGCCCGGGACCTTGCTGATGCGGCCCGGGATGACGTCCGCGAGGTCGTCGTGGCGGGCCACCCGCACCAGGGCGATCAGATCCTGCGCGCCGGTCACCGAATAGACCTCGCTGACGCCCTCCAGCGCGGCGATCTGCTCCGCGATCTCGGGGATCCGGTCGACGTCGGTCTTGATGAGCACGATCGAGGTGATCACGGCTGGGCTCCTATCGGGGGCCGGGGGGTGGGTCCCCGGGGGCTCGCGGCCCGTCGCCGGACGCGGCCGTTCTCTTCACTCTAGCCGCACACCTGTACCGGGCCCACGCGTACAGGAAGCCCAGCGAGAAGCCCAGCACATGGGCGAGGTAGGCCACCCCGGGCCGGTCGCCCGCGGTGCGGGCCGCCAGCCACTGGAGGACGAACCAGAAGAGCAGCACCGCCCACGCGGGGAAGCGCAGCGGCAGGAAGAAGAGGAACGGGAAGAGACTGGTGACCCGGGCCCTGGGGAAGAGACACAGGAACGCCCCGAGCACCCCGGAGATCGCCCCGGACGCCCCCACCAGCGTCTGGACGGAGTCGGCGTGCACGGCCGCGTAGCCGAGCAGGGCCAGCACCCCGGCGGCGAGGTAGAAGAAGGCGAAGGAGGCCCGGCCCATCCGCTCCTCGGCCATGGCGCCGAAGACATGGAGGAAGAGCATGTTCCCCAGCAGATGCAGCCAGTTGCCGTGCACGAAGAGAGCGGTGAGCGGGGTGAGCAGCCGCCCCGGCGAGCCGTGCCAGAGCTCCTCGGGCACCACGCCCCAGCGCTCGAAGTAGGCGGTCTGCGCGACCAGCAGATCGGCGGCGCTCCCGTGGGTGCCCCGGGGAGCGGTCAGGCCCGAGGCGGGGCCGACGAGGAAGACGGCGCAGCAGACGCCGATGAGGGCGTAGGTGACCCAGGGCCTGTCCCGGCGGTGGGGCGGTGGGCTCCGGCGCGCTGCCTTTCCGAGCATGGCCAGATCATGGCGTACGGGCAGCAAAGCGCACAGAGTGCCTCGCCGGGCCGGTGCCGGACGGCCCGGGCCCGGCTGTACCCCGCGCCGCATGACCATCAGGCCGTAGGGTTACGGGAAGCACCCTGGCGGTGACAGCGCCGTGGGCCCCACGGCGCTGTCGCGCACGACGCAGTTGACGAGGACGGACGACGAATCATGGGCGTTCCCCAGCCGACGGACCGGACGCGCTGGCGCTGCACGCTGTGCGGCAATCTGACCCGGTTCGACGTCACGCGGACCACCAAGGCTGTGGAATACGTGCACCTCGACCTGGCCGGAGCGCCTCGGGTGGAGGAGCGGGACGTGGTCAGTGAGACGATCGAGTCCGTACGTTGCCGGTGGTGCAACGCGGTCGACCAGATCGAGCTGGTGGACAGGCCGGGCGCGAGCGCCTGAAGAACGGGAGCGGTGAGCGGTGGTTGAGCACACAGGCGGCGAGGACGCGGCCGGTGAACCGGATGACACCGGTGGGGCCGACGGCGTCGCCGAGGTGCTCGACCGGCCCCTGCCCGAGGGCGTGCGGCGGCGGGTGGTCAATCTGGTCGCCGAGGCGTTCGGCGGTCTGACGGTCACCGAACTGCCGCCCGCGCTGCGGCAGTACGCCCGCTTCACCCCCAGCCGCCGGGCCAAGTTCGCGGGCAACGCCATGGCCGCCGCCGTGGAGAACGACGCCGCCTTCCGGCAGCGGATCTCCGCCCGGCTGCGGGAGACGGGCTCCGAGCTGGCCGAGGCGCTCGACGCCGGGGCGCCGCCCGCGGCGGCGGACCCCGAGGACGTCGCGGCCATGGCCTTCGTGCTGCGGCCCACGGGCTGGGTCAAGCTGGTCACCGCGGCCGGCGAGGAGGCCCAGCGGGCGAGCGCCGAGCGGGCCGGCGAGGAGGCCCAGCGCGAGCTGCGGCGGCTGCGCGAGGAGCTGGCCGAGGCCCGTGCCGACGCGCGCACGGAGGCCGACCGGATCCGCGTCGAGCTGGAGGCCGCCCGCAAGGAGAACGACGCGATGCAGCGCAAGCTGCGCAGCGCGCTGAGCGATGTGCGGCGCGGCGAGGCGGCGTTGCGCAAGGCGGAGGGCGAGCTGGAGGCGGTACGGGCCGCCGGGGCCGCCGAGAAGGCGGCCGCCCTGGGCGAGGCGCGGCGGCTCAAGGCGCGGCTCGCGGAGGCCGAGGCGGGGCTGGAGGCGAGCCGCCGGGCGGTGCGCGAGGGCCGCAGCGTGGAGGACATGCGGCTGCGGCTGCTGCTCGACACCGTCCTGGACGCGGCGCAGGGGCTGCGCCGCGAGCTGGCGCTGCCGCCCGCGTCCACGCGGCCCGCGGACACCGTGGACGCCGTGGAGCCGGGCCGGATGACGCCCAAGGACATCGCCACGCGCGCCCTTTCGGAGATGGACCCGGCGCTCCTGGACCAGCTCCTCGCCCTGCCGCAGGCGCATCTGGTGGTCGACGGTTACAACGTCACCAAGACCGGATATCCGACGATGCCGCTCGACAAGCAGCGGCTGCGGCTGCTGGGCGGCCTGTCGATGCTGGCCGCGCAGACGGGTGCGGAGATGACCTGTGTCTTCGACGGCGCGGAGCTGGCCGCGCCCGTGCTGCTGGCGCCGCCGCGCGGGGTGCGGGTGCTCTTCAGCAAGCCCGGTGTGACGGCCGACGAGCTGATCCGCCAGCTCGTACGGGCCGAGCCGCCGGGCCGGCCGGTCGTCGTGGTCTCCACCGACCGCGAGGTCGCCGACGGGGTGGCGAAGGCGGGCGCCCGCCCGGTGGCCTCCGCACTGCTGCTCAAGCGGCTCGCCCGCACCTGACCGCTTGCGCGTGGCTTCTCCCGATGCGGGTGGAATGCAAGCCTCCGCTTGGTGTCTGAGTGTCTATCAGACGTAACCCACTGTGTCGCGCGGGTAAAGGATGCGCTTGTGGGGCGAGATTTTCCGCCCGGGGATTTGAACGGATCATGGGGAGGTCACTAAGGTCGGGCCTCGAACCTTCGCGCGGTGATCATCCATTCGGGGTGACGGTGAAGGTCCCGCCGGAACCGCGGACTTCGCGCGGCAGGCGGCTGAGGAAGAAGGAGCCCGTCTCCGTGGCGTCCCACCGTCGACCCAAGCAGCCGGGCCGCACCCGCGTGACCGTGCTGACCGCGACCGCCGCCGCGGCCGTCGCCCTCTCCGCCCAGGCCGCGCACGCCGACTCGCCGTCGAAGTCGGACGCCAAGGCGAAGGTCGACAAGCTCTACGAAGAGGCGGAGCAGGCCACCGAGAAGTACAACGGGGCCAAGGAGAAGCAGGACAAGCTCGACAAGCAGGTCGGCGACCTCCAGGACAAGGTCGCCCGCGGCCAGGAGGAGCTCAACAAGCTCCGCGACAGCCTCGGTTCCGTGGCCACCGCGCAGTACCGCAGCGGCGCCATCGACCCCTCCCTCCAGCTGCTCCTCTCCTCCGACCCGGACACCTTCCTGGAGAAGGCCTCCACGCTCGACCAGCTGAGCGCCAAGCAGGCCGACACCCTGAAGCAGATATCCGAGAAGCAGCGCACCCTCAAGCAGCAGCGCGAGGAGGCGACCGGCAAGCTCAAGGACCTCGCCGACACCCGCAAGGCGCTGGGTGACAAGAAGGATGAGGTCCAGGGCAAGCTCGCCGACGCCAAGGAGCTCCTCAACACCCTCACCGCCAAGGAGCGCGCCGAGATCACCGGCAGCGACGGAACGGGTGCCGGGCAGGGCGACGGCAAGAGCGGCGGCGGTGGCGACCGCGCCAGCCGCGGCGACAGCCGCCCGGACATCAAGATTCCCGCCGGCTCGGGCCGCGCCGCCGCCGCGCTCGCGGCCGCCCAGGGCCGGATCGGCTCCCCGTACGTCTGGGGCGCGACCGGGCCCGACTCCTTCGACTGCTCGGGCCTGACCTCCTGGGCGTACGCGCAGGCGGGCGTCACCCTGGACCGTGTCTCGCAGGACCAGGCCAACGACGGCACCCGCATCTACGACCAGAGCCAGCTCCAGCCCGGCGACCTGGTGCTCTTCTACGGCGACCTGCACCACATCGGCCTCTACGCGGGCAACGGCATGACGCTGCACGCCCCCAAGCCGGGCGCCAACGTGCGCTACGAGTCGATGGGCAACATGCCCTTCCAGTTCGGTGTGCGCATAGGCTGACGCGCTTGGGCCGAACGGCTGACGTGCCGCCCGTTCGGGCGAATCGCGGCGAGCCCCGCTGACTCCGCGCCCCGCCGGTGACCTGCGTCTCCGGCGGGGCGTCAACGTTCCCGCTCCACAGGGTCTTTGAACCGGGGGTGACCGCGCCGCTACTGTCTGGCGCGCGGCACCCGGCACAGTGCTCCGCCCGTCTCCGGGCGGCAGGAGGGCACCGCGCACCCAGTGGAAGAACGGAAGGAGTGCGGCAGCCCGTGGCGTCACACCGTCGTCCCGCGCAGCCCGGTCTCACCCGGGTCACCGTCCTGTCCGCCGCCGTGGCCACCGCGGCCGCCGGCCTGGCGGCACCCGCCGGGGCCGCGCCCGGCGACCCCTCGGGCACGGCCAAGGGGACCGGCACGGTGAAGGCACAGGTCGACCGGCTCTACGAGCAGGCCGAAGCGGCCACCGAGAAGTTCAACGCGGCCGGCGAGCGCACCGGCACCCTGCGGCAGAAGGTCGCCCAGGCCACCGACCGCGTCGTCCGCGGCCAGGAGCACGTCAACCGGATGCGCCGGGCGCTGGGCATGATCGCCACCGCGCAGTACCGCAACGGCGCCGTCGACCCGGCGATCCAGCTGCTGCTGTCCTCGGACCCCGACGCCTATCTGGAACGGGCCGCCGTCCTCGACCGGGTCACGGGCCGTCAGGCCGAGCAGCTCAAGTCGCTCCTGGAGGCGCAGCGTACCCTGCGCCAGGAGCGCGCGGAGGCCGTCCGCGTCCTGGCACAGCTGGAGGACAGCAGGCAGGCCGTCGAGCAGCACAAGCGCGAGGTCGAGGGCAAGCTCGCCACGGCCCGCCGCCTGCTGAACGCACTGCCCGAGCGGGACCGCGAGGCGTACGCGCGGGCCTCGCGCTCCGGCGGGGACCGCTCGGAGGGCTCGCTCGCCGGACTGCCGAACCTCGCCGGTCTCTCCTCGCGGGGGGCGGCCGCCGCGATGGCCGCCCGCTCGGCCGTCGGCACCCCCTACGCCTGGGGTGCGACCGGGCCGGGCGCCTTCGACTGCTCCGGCCTGATGCAGTGGGCCTACGGGCGCGCCGGGGTGGGCCTGCCGCGCACCTCGCAGGCGCAGCGCAACGCGGGCCGCCACGTCTCCCTGGCCGAGGCCCAGCCCGGGGACCTGGTGATCTACCGCAACGACGCCAGCCACGTGGGCATGTACGTCGGCAACGGGCAGGTCGTGCACGCCCCCTACCCGGGCGCCCGGGTCCGCTACGACCCGGCCAACATGATGCCGATTTCGTCCGTCACCCGGCCATGAACGCCACCTGAGCGCACGGCACGGGGCGCGGGGCTCGTACGATGCGGGGCGTGACGGGCCGGTGGAGGTGGAGCGGAGTCCTTGGCGGACGGCCCCGCGGCCTGCCTTCTAGCGGCGCGGTTCCCCGCGCCCCGCACGGGGCGCTCGTCCGTTCGCTGGTGGCGGGCCTGCTCGTCCTCCAGGTCCTGTGCGGCTGCGGCTCCGTGGGGCTCCCCGATGGTCAGGACGGCGAGCGCAAGGCGGTGACCGCCCTGCTGGACCGGTGGGCCAAGGCGCTGCGGGACCGCGACGAGCGCGCCTTCCTCGCGGCCCTGGACCCCGACGCGACGGGCTTCGGGACTGAGCAGCGCGCGCAGTTCGCCAACCTCGCCGCCGTGCCCCTCGCCTCCTGGGAGTACCACCTGGTGCGCACCGGCGGTTTCGCCCCCTCCGGCGGCGACGGCCACCGCGTCGCCGTCGAGGCCGAACTGCGCTACCGGCTGGCGGGCTACGACACCGTCCCGGTCACCACCACCGAGCGGTTCACGGCCGTGCGCAAGGACGACCGGTGGTACGTGGCGGCCGAGGACACCCGGCACGGCCCCCGGCAGCTCTGGCAGCAGGGCCCGGTCACGGCCGTGCGGGGCGCGCACAGCCTGGTCCTCGGCGTCGGCCAGGACCAGGCGCGGCTGAAGGCCCTCGCGGACCTCGCCGACGCCGCGGTGCCCGCGGTGAGCGCCGCCTGGCGCGGCGGGACGGGCACCCCGGGCACGGCGCCGCCCAAGCTCGACGGGACGACCGCCACCCCAGCGCGGCACAAGGGCGACTGGCCGGGCAGGGTCGTCGTCGAGATGCCCGCGTCGGTCGACCGGATGGCCGAGCTCCTGGACTCGCAGGCGGCGAACTACCGGGGCATCGCCGCCGTCACCACCGGCGAGGTCGGCGGCTCCGGCAACGCCCCCGCCGACCGGATCATCGTCAACCCCGAGGCGTACGGGACGCTCGGCGACTTCGGCCGCCGCATCGTCCTCACCCACGAGACCACCCATGTCGCGACCCGCTCGCTGACCTCGGCCGCGACCCCGCTGTGGCTCTCCGAGGGCTTCGCGGACTGGACCGCCTACCGCGGCACCGGGCGCACCGCCCGCCAGGCCGCCCCCGAACTGGCGCGCGCCGTCGGCGAGGGCAGGCCGCCCAAGGACCTGCCCACGGACGCCGGCTTCGGCTTCGCGGGGGAGCAGGGGAGGCTGGCCCGCGCGTACGAGGAGGGCTGGCTGGCCTGCCGCATGATCGCCGAACACTGGGGCGAGGAGAAGCTCGTCGCCTTCTACCGCGCGGTGGGCGGCCACCAGCGGCGGGCGGGGGCGACGGCGGCGGCGCTGCGCCAGGTGCTGGGCGTCTCGGAGGCCGACTTCACCAAGCGGTGGCGCGCCTATGTGACCCAGCAGCTGGGCTGAGCGGCACTCAGCCGGCGGTCAGCGCCGCCTCCTTCTCCGTGGGCGGGTCCTTCGGCGGGTCCGTCGCCCCGGAGGGGCCCGCCCCGGTCACCGTCTCCCGCCACAGCCGGGCACAGGAGATGACCGTGGCCACCACCAGCAGGGTGTTGCGCAGGGTCAGCGTCGCCACGCCCAGCTTGTCACTGGCCACCACATGGGAGAACCAGATGGGGAACTCCAGCTGGGTCAGCGGAACCGCCAGCAGCACCAGCGCGATGGGCAGGCCCTGACGTGTCGCCCGCATCGTCATGCAGACGGCGGCGAGACCGATCAGCCAGATCACGTACTGCGGGCTGATCACCCGGCTCGTCGTGGTGAACAGCAGGACGGCCGCGAAGGCCGCGTCGGAGGGCGTGCACGCCGTGAACCTCCGCGCGCGCAGCCGCCACACCAGCAGCCAGCCGAAGGCCAGCACGGTCAGGGCGAGCGCGAGCCTGCTGACGGTGTGCACGTACCGGCCGAGGAACTCCACCGAGCCGTAGTTCAGCCGGGCGTGACCGTGCCACCCCACGTGCCGGCCCAGATGGAAGACCAGCGACCCCAGCGATTCCACCTCCGTGCCACGGGCCCGCTGGAAGTTCAGGAACGCCAGCGCCCCCGGCATCGTCACCGCGAAGAACAGCCCGACGGCCACCGCGCCCAGCGCCGCCGCACTCCAGGCCGCACGGGTGCGGGGGCCCCGGGGCGTCCCGACGAGCAGCAGCACGGGCCAGACCTTCAGCAGCGCGCCGAAGCCCATGAGCGCCCCCGCCAGCCGGGTCCTGCGCCCCGCCGCCAGCAGGGCCGCGACCGCGACGGCCGTCACCATCACGTCATAGCGGGCATAGACGATCGGCCCCAGCAGCGGCACCCCCACCACCCACACCCAGACCCCCTTCACACTGCGCCGGCCGCCCCGCACCGCGTACAGCAGCAGGGCGAGGACCGCGGCGTCCGCGGCGAAGCACATCAGGAAGAACGCCGGGGCGTAGTCGAGGAAGGGCAGCAGCCCGGGAGCGAGCACGGCGAGCGCGGCGGCCGGGGGGTACTGCCAGGTCACGTCGTCGTACGGGAACATGCCGGTGCGCAGCACCCCGTACCAGCCCTGGTAGATGACCTCGATGTCGACGGAGACGTCCGAACCCGGCATCACCCACACCCGGAACACGCACAGCAGCAGCACGGCCCGGGTGACGGCCCACACCGCGATCGAGAGCCGCAATCCAGCGCCCGCCATCATTCACCTCGTTCTTCACGGTCCTCACACGCCGCGAGCACCCGCTGCTGGAAGGCATGATGCCCCTCCGGGCCGCCGGTGGCCGGTGACGTGCCCGGGCACCGCGCCGTTGCCGCCCGATCGCCGCCCCCGCGCACCCGGTACTGTCGGGCCCGATGCACAAGACCCTGATCGTCACCAACGACTTCCCGCCCCGGCCCGGCGGTATCCAGGCATTCCTGCACAACATGGCGCTGCGCCTGGACCCGTCGGAGATCGTCGTCTACGCCTCCACCTGGAAGCGCGGCCAGGAGGGCGCGGAGGCCACCGCCCGCTTCGACGCCGAACAGCCCTTCCAGGTCGTCCGCGACCGCACGACCATGCTGCTGCCCACGCCCCGGGTCACCCGGCGCGCGACCGGGCTGCTGCGGGAACACGGCTGCTCCTCCGTGTGGTTCGGCGCCGCCGCCCCGCTGGGGCTGATGGGGCCCGCGTTGCGCCGGGCGGGCGCCCGGCGGCTGGTCGCCACCACCCATGGCCACGAGGCGGGCTGGGCGCAGTTGCCGGCCTCCCGGCAGCTGCTGCGGCGGATCGGGGAGGGCACGGACACCCTCACCTATCTGGGGGAGTACACCCGGTCGAGGATCGCCGGCGCGCTGACCGCAGAGGCGGCCGCCCGCATGGTCCAACTGCCGCCCGGCGTCGACGAGAAGACCTTCCACCCGGACTCCGGCGGCGACGCCGTACGGGCCCGCCTCGGGCTCGCCGACCGCCCGGTCGTCGTCTGTGTCTCGCGGCTCGTCCCGCGCAAGGGCCAGGACACGCTCATCCGGGCCATGCCGCGGATCCTGGCGGCCGTGCCGGACGCGGTGCTGCTGATCGTCGGCGGCGGCCCGTACGCGAAGGACCTGCGCGAGCTGGCCGACGGGACGGGGGTAGCCGACGCCGTCCGCTTCACCGGCCCCGTCCCGTGGGAGGAACTGCCCGCGCACTACGGCGCGGGCGACGTCTTCGCGATGCCGTGCCGCACGCGGCGGGGCGGGCTGGACGTCGAGGGGCTCGGCATCGTCTACCTGGAGGCGTCCGCGACGGGTCTTCCGGTGGTGGCGGGGGATTCCGGCGGGGCGCCGGATGCGGTGCTGGACGGCGAGACGGGGTTTGTGGTGCGGGGTGGTTCGGCGGAGCAGTCGGCCGACCGGATCGTGACGCTGCTGCGGGATCCCGCGCTGCGGGCTCGTATGGGGGAGCGGGGGCGTGAATGGGTCGAGGAGCGGTGGCGCTGGGATCTGCTGGCGGGGCGGCTGCGCGAGCTTCTGTAGGTGGCGGTTTTCCTTCCCCTACCCGCCCCTTCCCGAAACCCGGGGAGACCCCGGACCCCAGCGCCCTTCGCGCGTTGTCCTCAAACGCCGGACGGGCTGGATATGCGGCTACGGTCCGCACCATCCAGCCCGTCCGGCGTTTGAGGACGCGCCCGAA